>JALAGW010000118.1 GCA_022712235.1 Brevundimonas sp.
CCACGTGGCGGGCCGCCGCCGCCCGGGGGCGGGGGCCGGCGGGCCTGCTGCCCGTCGTCCTGTTCGTGGGGCTGGCGGGCGGCGCCGTCTGTCTGGTGCTCCTGTCCGCGCGGACCTGGCTGCAGGTTTACGCCCTGAACGCCCCCGGCTGGGTGGCGAGGCTGCTGCAGCCCAAGGGCGACATTCCCTATGGCGTGGCCATCGCCATCGGGGCCGTCCTGGCCTTCCCCTCCAGCGCCGTGGTCCGGGCCTTTACCGGCGGCTGACGACGTTCTGCGGGCTTAGGGACGCGTTAACCGACAAGCCTCACTATCGTTAACGGCAAGGGGCGAAGAACCGAATCCACGTCGCCGCGCCTGCCGGAGACCGTCGATGAAGCCCGCCAAGATCGCTGTCATCTGTATCGCCGCCGTCGCGGCCATCGGCCTGGCCCTGGTCGTGCGCGCCATGGGTTCGCCGTCGGGCGAGCCGACGGCGACCGCCGTGGCCGCCGTCGAGACCCGCCCCATGGCCAAGGTCCTGGTCGCCGCCAAGGATCTGGAGCCCGGCCGTCGCCTGGCCGACGCCGACCTGACCTGGAAGGACTGGCCCGCGGACGAGGTCAATCCCGTCTTCATCACCGACGGCAGCGTGCCCGTTCCCGCCGCCCCGGCCAAGGAAGGCGAAGGCAAGGCGGCCGACGCCAAGGCCGACACCGTCAAGAAGGCCGAGGACGCCGCCGCCCGCGTGGTCCGCGCCGCCGAAAACATGAACTCGGGCGGGGCCAAGGCCGACTATGTCGGCTCTGTCGTCCGCGAGCCCATTCTGGCCGGCGAACCCATCGTCGCCCGCAAGATCGTCCGCGCCGGCGACAGCGGCTATATGGCCGCCTATCTGGAGCCCGGCATGCGGGCCATGGCTATCCGCGTGACGGTCGAGACCGCCGCCGGGGGCTTCATCCTGCCGGGCGACCGGGCCGATGTCCTGCTGACCCGCGAGGTCAAGCTGCCGAACACCGGACAGTCGGGCGGTGAAACCACCAAGTTCGTCGCCGCCACCGTGATGCAGAACGTCAAGGTTCTGGCCATCGACCAGGCCACCCGCGCCGCCGAGGACGCCCAGGCGGTCGTCGGCGCCACCGCCACCCTGGAGGTCAGCGGCCGCGACGCCGAGGCCCTGGCCCTGGCCAAGTCCGAAGGCGAGCTGTCGCTGGTGCTGCGCTCCTACGCCGACACCGCCGGGCCGTCCGGTCAGGTTCCGGGCGCGGCGCGGCGCGGAGAGGCGGCGGCCGCCGCCCGCGTCGTGCGCGTCTATCGCGAAGGTCAGGCCGAAGCGGTCGCCGTCCCATGAGGAAGCCGGGCATGAATCGTTTGAT
Organism: Brevundimonas sp.; assembly: GCA_022712235.1. Lineage (GTDB taxonomy): Bacteria > Pseudomonadota > Alphaproteobacteria > Caulobacterales > Caulobacteraceae > Brevundimonas. Next base: position 1,355 of record JALAGW010000118.1, read on the forward strand.
CGCGGCGGCCTGCGCCTCCCTGATCGCCTTGGGCGGGGCCGCCTCGGCGCCTCAGGCCCAGACCCGCGCCGCCGTCTTGACCGGCGCCGGGCCGCAGATGATCAACCTGCCGCGCGGCACCTCGTTCGCGGTCGATCTGCCGGCGGACGCGCGCGACGTGATCGTGTCCAATCCGCAGGTGGCCGAGGCCATGCTGCATTCCCCCCGGCGCATCACGGTGATCGGCGTCGCGGCGGGCGAAACCGATGCGGTCTTCCTGGACGCGGCGGGGCGCACCATCCTGGCCCTGCGGGTGCGCGTGGACGCCGGAACCAGCGCGCTTCAGGACACGCTGAGCCGCGTCGCGCCGGGCGCGAACATCCGCGCCGAGGCGGTCAACGCCAGCATCATCCTGACCGGAACGGCCGCCAGTCCGGGCGAGGCCCAGCGCGCCGCCCAGGTGGCCCGCGCCTTTGTTTCGGCCCCCGAGAAATTGGTCAACATGATCAGCGTCGCCGGATCGGACCAGGTGACGCTGAAGGTGCGGGTGGTCGAGGTGCAGCGCTCGGCGCTGAAACAGCTCGGAGTCTCGACCGACATCCTGCGCAACAACGGCATCCACTCCTACGGCTTCGGTCGCGCCTCCACCTATGGCGTGAACGGCGCACAGGGCGGGGGCGCCAACCTCTGCTACGGACAGAACGGCGCGCGGACGGCCAATCTGTCCAACAGCACCACGACGACCACGCAGGACACGGTCACGACCGGCCCCGGCTCGTCCGTGACCAACGCCATTACCGACGTGGCCTCCATGGCCTGGAAGACGGTGACGGGCACGAATGCGAGCGCCTGTCTGGAGGCCTTCGAGCGGGTCGGCCTGTTGCGGACCCTGGCCGAGCCCAACCTGACCTCGACCAATGGCGAGGCCGCCAACTTCCTGGCGGGCGGTGAGTTTCCCATTCCGACCGGGCGGGATCGCGAAGGTCAGATCTCGGTCGAATACAAGCCTTATGGCGTCGGCCTGGCCTTCCGGCCCGTCGTGCTCAGCGAGGGCCGCATCAGCCTGCAGGTCAAGGTCGAGGTGTCGGAGCTGACGCCCAGCGGCGGCCTGACCATCGGCGCCGGAACGCCGTCCTCCATCACCCTGCCGGGCCTGTCGGTTCGCCGCAGCGAGAATACGGTCGAAATCCCCTCGGGCGGGTCGATGATGATCGCCGGCCTGTTGCAGGAAACCACGCGCCAGTCGGTGGATTCCCTGCCAGGCATGACCAATCTGCCGGTGCTGGGCCAGTTGTTCCGTTCGCGGGACTATCTGATGGGCGAAACTGAACTGGTCGTGATCGTCGAACCCTATATCGTCAGCCCGACCTCGCCGGGACGGATGCAGACGCCCGCCGACGGCCTGCGCATCGCCCAGGACGCCCAGGCCATCTTCTTCGGCCAACTGAACCAGGCCTATGGCTCGCCCGCCCCCTCCGCCCAGGCGGGATGGCAGGGGCCGGTTGGCTATGTGATCGAGTGAGCGCGATGATCGTCAAATCCTTCCTCACCCTGTCCTCGACCCTGGCCCTTGGCGGTCTGCTGCTGGCCGGTTGCGCGGGCGGTCCCGCCAGCCTGGGGGGCGAGCCGCCGCTGACGCCCCTGTCGCGCTACAGCCTGCAGGTCGAGCCGGGCATGGATCGCATCGCCCTGGCTGTGCATGAAACCGGACTGTCCGCCAACCAGCAGGCGGCGCTGGCCGATCTGGTGCAGCGCTTCGCCATCGAGGGCGCGCCGACCCTGTTGGTCGAGGCCCCGGCCGGCGGCGACCCGATCGCCAACCAGGCGGCCTGGAACGTCAAGGCGGGCCTGGTGGCCGCCGGCGCGCCGGACCATCTGATCCGCGTGGTCGGCTACAACGGTCCTGACCCGCGCGCGCCCATCCTGGCAGGGTTCGAAACCGTTCGCGCCGTCGTGCCCCAGTGCGGAACCCGGTGGGGCAGCCTGACCCGGACCGGCGACAATCAGTCGGCCTCGAACTTCGGCTGCGCCGTCAACGCCAACCTGGCGGCCCAGATCGTCAATCCGCGCGACATCGTCACGCCGCAGGCGATGACGCCGCCCGACGCTCAGCGACGCGCCGTGGTGTTCGACCGCTACGGCAAGGGCGAGACGACCTCTGCCGGGCGCGAGGCCCTGGTCAGTGCGGCGCGCGTTTCCGATGCGGTGAATTGATCGACATGAGCAAGCCATTCGCCACGCAGGACTTTGACGCTCTGGACACGTTCGACATGGACGATGAGTTCGTCGACCCCGCCGCGCCGCCGCGCCCGACTCTGTCCTTCGCTCCCATGTCGGATGCGGTCGCCGTGACAGAGGCCGCGATCGGCGAGGCCTACAACCCGGTGGGCAAGCTGGTCGCCGAAACCGAGACGGCGGGCGCCGCCGCCGGGGCGACGCCGGCGGTCCCGGACGAGATCCTTTCGGCCGAACTGACCCCCTATGAACCCGCCGGCCTGCCTGTGACGTCGAGCGGCGCGGTCGAGGTGTCGATCCCGCGCATCGCCGTGCACGTCTTTGCCGAGCGTCAGGACACCCTGGCGGCGGCTGAGCGGGCGGGTCAGGACCGGCGCATGGCGCGGGCCACGACCCAGATCCGCATCGGCGGGGTCGCCGCTGCCATCGAGGCCTACCAGTCGGAGCCGACCCCGCCCCTGATCGTCGTCGAGAGCATGAAGGACGCCCGGACCCTGCTGGCCGAGATTGACCAGCTGGCCGAGGTCTGCGACGCGGGGACCAAGGTGGTCATCATCGGGGCCGCCAACGACATCCTGCTGTTCCGCGAGCTGATGCGGCGTGGCGTCAGCGAGTATCTGGTCGCCCCGGTTCAGGCCCTGCAACTCATCTCGGCCATCGGCGGTCTGTTCGCCGACCCGGCCCAGCCCTTCGTCGGTCGCTCCATCGCCTTCGTCGGCGCGCGCGGCGGGGCCGGCGCCTCGGCCGTGGCCCACAACACCGCCTACGCCATGAGCGAGCGGATCGGCGTCAACACCGTCATCGTCGACTATGATCTGCCGTTCGGCACCGCCGGGCTGGATTTCAATCAGGACCCCCTGGGCGGCGTCGCCGACGCCCTGAACCAGCCGGATCGCCTGGACGCCACCCTGCTGGACCGGATGATGGTCCGCTGCACCGACAAGCTGAGCCTGTTCGCCGCGCCCGCCACCCTGGACGCCGACTGGGACATCCAGCCGGACGCCTTCGAGGAGGTGACCAGCCGTATCCGCTCGACGGCGCCCTTCGTGGTGCTGGACCTGCCGCATCTGTGGTCGGGCTGGATGCGCAAGACCCTGATCTCCGCCGATGAGGTGGTGATCGTGGCCACGCCGGATCTGGCCAGCCTTCGCAACGCCAAGAACATGATCGACCTGATCAAGCAGGGCCGTCCCAACGACGCCCCGCCGCGCCTGGTGCTGAACCAGGTCGGGGTGCCGGGCCGTCCCGAGATTCCGGCCAAGGACTTCGGCGCCGCCCTGGGCGTCCACCCCAGCCTGATCATTCCCTTTGACGCCAAGGTGTTCGGATCGGCCGCCAACAATGGTCAGATGATCGTGGACGCGGGCGCCAAGACCAAGGCGGCGGAAGCCTTCGAGACCCTGGCGCAGATCGTGTCGCGTCGCGAGTTGCCGACCGCCCCTGTGAAGGGCAGGCCGGCGGCGCCGACGGGCGCGTCGGCCAAGAAGAGCGGCTCGATCCTGGCTTCCCTGTTCAGCAAGAAACGCTGAGCTCATGTTCGGCAAGCGCACAGCTCAGCCCGGCGTCGCGGTCGCCCCGCGACCCGCCCCGGCGCCGGCCCCGGCGGTCGAGGCGCGTGTGCTTGAACCCGTCGACGCCTTCTCCATCGAGGAGTTGGAAGGGAATGCAGCGCCGATCGTAGAAGGCGTTGACCGGCTGGACGCCCTGGCCGCTCGCCCCCGGCCCGAGGCCGCCGCGCCTGCGCCCGGCGGGCCGGTCAAGGGGCCGCGCGCCACCGCGGGCCTGGAGCAACTGAAGAAGGCCCAGGCGGTCGCCGAGATCGTCCGCGAGCAGTCCGACTATTATCACGCGACGAAGACGACCATCTTCAACGCCTTGATGAACACCATCGACCTGGCCCAGCTGGCCCAGCTGGATCAGAAGGCGGCGTCCGAGGAGATCCGCGACATCGTCGCCGAGCTGGTGGCGATCAAGAACGTCTCCATGTCGGTGGCCGAGCAGGAGCACCTGGTCCAGGACATCGTCAACGACGTCCTCGGCTATGGCCCGCTTGAACCCCTGCTGGCGCGTGACGACATCGCCGACATCATGGTCAACGGCGCCGGACGCGTCTTCATCGAGGTCGTCGGCAAGGTCCAGCTGACCAATGTCCGCTTCCGCGACAACGTCCAGTTGATGAACATCTGTCAGCGGATCGTGTCTCAGGTCGGCCGTCGCGTGGACGAAAGCTCCCCGATCTGCGACGCCCGTTTGCCGGACGGATCGCGCGTCAACGTCATCGCCCCGCCGCTGGCTATCGACGGCCCGACGCTGACTATCCGGAAGTTCAAGAAAGACAAGCTGACGATGAAGAACCTGGTGGAGTACGCCTCCATCAGTCCCGAGGGCGCGCGCGTCCTGGGCGTCATCGGCGCGGCGCGATGCAACCTGGTCATCTCGGGCGGCACGGGGTCGGGCAAGACGACCCTGCTCAACACCCTGACGGCCTTCATCGACCCGACCGAGCGCGTCATCACCTGCGAGGACGCCGCCGAGCTGCAACTGCAGCAGCCGCACGTCGTGCGTCTGGAGACCCGCCCGCCGAACCTGGAGGGACAGGGCCAGATCACCATGCGCGACCTGGTGAAGAACTGCCTGCGGATGCGCCCCGAACGCATCATCGTCGGCGAGGTGCGCGGCCCCGAGGCCTTCGACCTGTTGCAGGCGATGAACACCGGCCACGACGGTTCGATGGGCACGCTGCACGCCAACTCTCCGCGCGAGGCGATCAGCCGTCTGGAATCCATGATCCCCATGGGCGGATACGGCCTGCCCTCCAAGACCATCCGCGAGATGATCGTCGGCTCCATCGACGTCATCGTCCAGGCCGCCCGCCTGCGCGACGGCTCGCGCCGCATCACCCACATCACCGAGGTCGTGGGTCTGGAAGGCGATGTGATCGTGACCCAGGATCTGTTCGTCTACGAGATCACCGGCGAGGACGCGCACGGCAAGATCACGGGCCGTCACCGCTCGACCGGCATCGCTCGTCCGCGCTTCTGGGACCGCGCTCGCTACTACGGCCTGGAGCGCGAGCTGGCCGAAGCCCTGGACGCGGCGGAGTAGGGCCTGATGCTTCCGATTCTCGCGGCCTTCCTGGCCTTCATCATGATCGGCGGCGTGGGCTGGGTTCTGGTCGGCGGCGACGACGCCTCGACGCAGGCGGTAAAGCGCGCCAGGACCATCGGCGCCGCGCGGGTCGATACGGCCAGCAAGCGGGCGTCAACAGCCAATACGCCCGAAACCCGGCGCAAACAGATCCTGCAGCAACTGCAGGAGGTGGATCGACGCGACCGCAAGGCCCGCATGACCATGAGCGCCAAGCTCAAGCAGGCCACCCTGTCGATCTCCTTGCGCACCTTCATCATCATCAGCGTGGTTCTGGGCCTCATCAGCGCGCTGGTCGCCTTCGTCGTCGGTCTCAATCCGATCCTGGCCCTGGGCGTCGGCGTGGCCATGGGTCTGGGCCTGCCGCGCTGGGTCGCGAGCCTGAAGGGCAAGAAGCGGATGAAGAAGTTCTCGCTGGCCTTCCCCGACGCCGTCGACATCCTGGTGCGCGGCATCAAGACCGGCCTGCCGGTCCACGACTGCTTCAAGATCATCGCCCGCGAAAGCCCCGAGCCGCTCGGCCCCGAGTTCCAGCGACTGGTCGAAGGCCTGGGGGTCGGCCTGACCCTGTCCCAGGCCCTGGACAAGATGTTCGAGCGGATGCCCGTCCCCGAGCTCAAATTCTTCGCCATCGTCATCGCCATTCAGCAGAAGAGCGGCGGCAACCTGGCCGAGGCCCTGGGCAACCTGACCGCCGTCCTGCGCGCCCGACGGATGATGAGCGAGAAGATCAAGGCCATGTCGTCCGAAGCCGTCGCCTCGGCCGGCATCATCGGCTCCTTGCCGCCGGTGGTCATGATCCTCGTGATGATCGCCGCCCCCGCCTACATGCTGCTGCTGTTCACCGACATGCGCGGTCAGGTCATGCTTCTGGGATGCGCGGTCTGGATGGCCTGCGGCATCTTCACGATGAAGCGCATGATCTCGTTCAAGTTCTGAGGAGGGCGACATGAACGGCTTCATGCATTTCATCACCGATCCGCAGAACCTGCTGAGCATCGGCGTGGGCGTCGCCGTCTTCGCCAGCGTCCTGACCCTGCTCAGCTCCTTCGTGGGCGGCGAGCGGCTGGACAAGCGGATGAAGGCGGTCGCCGAGCGTCGCGACGAATTGAAGCGCCGTTCGCGCCAGGCGATGAAGGGCGGCGTCGGATCGACGACCGCCACGCTGCGTCACTCGGACGAAGGCTTCAAGAAGCGGGTCGTCGACCGTCTGAACCTGATCAAGCTGCTGGAAGATCCCAAGGTCGTGGAGAACATGGCCCAGGCCGGGTTCCGCGGGCCCAAGCCCCTGACCACCTTCTACTTCTTCCGCTTCGCCACGCCCGTCCTCTTCATGGTGCTGACGGCGCTCTATCTGTTCCTGGTCAACGACCTGGGCATGAACCTGACGCTGAAGCTGTGCGCCCTGGTGTTCGCGGCGGCGGCGGGCTTCTATGCGCCCAACGTCTATCTTTCGAACCGCATTGCTTCACGTCGCCAGTCCATCGTCGCCGCCTTCCCGGACTCGCTGGACCTGCTGCTGATCTGCGTTGAATCCGGCATGTCGATCGAGGCGGCGATCCAGAAGGTCAGCCAGGAGGTCGGCAGTCAGTCGATCGAACTGGCCGAGGAACTCAGCCTGCTATCCGCCGAGCTCAGCTACCTGCCTGAACGCCGCATGGCCTATGAGGGCATGGCCAATCGGACCAATCACCCCGGCATCAAGTCAGTGGCCACGGCCAAGACCCAGGCCGAGACCTATGGACCACCCTTGGATTCCGCCCAGCACATCATAGCCAAGCAGAACCCCGACCTACGACTGTCGGCGGCCAAA
>JALAGW010000119.1 GCA_022712235.1 Brevundimonas sp.
CGCGCCGCGGGCCCCGGCCAGGGCCACGGCTTCGCCCGCCGAAAGCCGCAGCGACAGGCCCCCGAACAGGAGGCGCTCGCCGCGCGACAAGCTCAAGGCCTCGATGTCGACCGTCTTCAGCATGGCCCCGCCGATTTGCGAACCCTTCTCAATGTCCATGACACGGGTGTGGATACATGGACGACCCCCGCGCGCAGGACTATATCCGCAAGCGCCGCAGCAGGCTTTCGCCGCGCGCGCCTGGGACCTGTGCGCCCCGGCGTCCAGCGCGCGAAGGCGCAACCGAATTGTCGGGCGGCGTTAGTCAGAGGACTTATCTCCATGCCGTCGATTGACAGCCTCAAGACCCGTCAGGACCTTTCGGTCGGGCGCAAGAAATACGCCTATTACAGCCTTCCCGCCGCCGAGGAAGCCGGTCTGGCCGGGATTTCCCGTCTGCCGCGCTCGATGAAGGTGCTTCTCGAGAACCTGCTGCGCAACGAGGACGGCGTCTCGGTCACCGAGGACGACCTGAAGGCCGTCGCCGCCTGGATCGAGAACAAGGGCGCCGTCGAGCACGAGATCGCCTTCCGTCCGGCCCGCGTCCTGATGCAGGACTTCACCGGCGTGCCCGCCGTGGTCGACCTGGCCGCCATGCGCGACGCCATGGCCAAGCTGGGCGCCGACGCCAAGAAGATCAATCCGCTGGTCCCCGTCGACCTGGTCATCGACCACTCGGTCATGGTCGACCACTTCGGCGACGCCAAGGCCTTCGGCCAGAACGTCGAGCGCGAGTATGAGCGCAACATCGAGCGCTACAACTTCCTGCGCTGGGGCTCCTCGGCCTTCAACAACTTCCGCGTCGTGCCGCCCGGCACCGGCATCTGCCACCAGGTCAATCTGGAGAACCTGGCCCAGACCGTCTGGACCCTGGACGAAGGCAAGAAGACCGTCGCCTATCCCGACACCGTGGTCGGCACCGACAGCCACACCACCATGATCAACGGCCTGGCCGTCCTGGGCTGGGGCGTCGGCGGCATCGAGGCCGAGGCCGCCATGCTGGGCCAGCCGATCCCGATGCTGATCCCCGAAGTCGTCGGCTTCAAGCTGACCGGCAAGCTGCCGGAGGGCGCCACCGCCACCGACCTGGTGCTGACCGTCACCCAGATGCTGCGCAAGAAGGGCGTGGTCGGCAAGTTCGTGGAATTCTTCGGCGACGCCATCGCCGGGATGACCATCGAGGATCAGGCCACCATCGCCAACATGGCCCCGGAATACGGCGCCACCTGCGGCTTCTTCCCCGTGTCGCGCGCGACCATCGACTATCTGACGGCCACGGGCCGCGACAAGGCGCGCGTCGCCCTGGTCGAAGCCTACGCCAAGGCCCAGGGCCTGTGGATCGACGAGACCTCGGAAGACCCGGTCTTCACCGACGTGCTGGAGCTGGACATCTCGACCGTCGTGCCGTCGCTGGCCGGTCCCAAGCGTCCTCAGGACCGCGTTGAGCTGAACGTCGCCGCCCCGTCCTTCGAAACCGCCCTGACCGAGGTCTTCGGCCGTCCCTCGGACGCCGAGCGCGCCGCCGTCGAAGGCGAGAAGTTCACCGTCGGCGACGGCGACGTGGTCATCGCCGCCATCACTTCCTGCACCAACACCTCGAACCCCAGCGTCCTGATCGCCGCCGGTCTGGTGGCGCGCAAGGCCCACGCGCTCGGCCTCAAGGTCAAGCCCTGGGTCAAGACCTCGCTGGCCCCCGGCTCGCAGGTCGTCACCGACTATCTGACCGACGCTGGCCTCCAGAAGGATCTGGACGCCATGGGCTTCAACCTGGTCGGCTATGGCTGCACCACCTGCATCGGCAACTCGGGCCCGCTGGACCCGGCCATCTCGAAGGCGATCAACGACAACGGCCTGGTCGCGACCTCGGTCCTGTCGGGCAACCGCAACTTCGAAGGCCGCGTGAATCCGGACGTCCAGGCCAACTACCTGGCCTCGCCGCCGCTGGTCGTGGCCTACGCCATCGCCGGCTCGATGCGCATCGACATCACCAAGGACCCGATCGGTCAGGACAAGAAGGGCAAGGACGTCTTCCTGAAGGACGTGTGGCCGACCTCGCAGGAGATCGCCGACATCCAGAAGAAGTCGGTCACCCCGGCCATGTTCGCCAAGCGCTACAAGGACGTCTTCAAGGGCGACAAGCACTGGCAGGCCATCAAGGTCACCGGCGGCCAGACCTATGAGTGGGAGGACACGTCCACCTACGTCCAGAACCCGCCCTACTTCGAAGGCCTGTCGATGGAGCCGGCCCCGGTCAGCGACATCGTCGAGGCCCGCATCCTGGGCATCTTCGGCGACAGCATCACCACCGACCACATCAGCCCGGCCGGTTCGATCAAGAAGGCCTCGCCCGCCGGGGTCTATCTGACCAACCACGGCGTCGACGCCCTGGACTTCAACAGCTACGGCGCCCGCCGCGGCAACCACGAAGTCATGATGCGCGGCACCTTCGCCAACATCCGTATCCCCAACGAAATGCTGGGCGGAGAAGAAGGCGGCAATACCTTGCACGTGCCTACTGGCGAAAAGCTGGCGAC
>JALAGW010000120.1 GCA_022712235.1 Brevundimonas sp.
CGACCCTGATGGTCGGCCACGGGTCGCAACTGATACCCGCCGCTGCGCCCTTTGTTCTGTTGCGCCTGAAGACGGTAACCGAGATCGCGTTCGGCCGCATCACGTCCGAGCATCCGGACTATGCCCGATACCGCGCGGAGCTGGATCTGGTTACGGCCGAGGGGTTCGCGCATTTCCCTAAATGATTGCGGAATTCCGGCATGAACGGCTCTGGAGCGGCCGGTGAAAAATGACGGAGCCAACCTAAGGCTCTGGGCTCGGCCGTCGCCTTGCCGGGCTGGCGAGCCCAGGGCCATCACGCAATTTTCTGCGTGGCGAATCTCAGCGCGGCCGCGAGCGAAACATAGGGGGTCGAGCCATGATCTTCGTTGTTCAGCACCTTAAGCGTGGCGCCGCCTTTCTCCACGAGGCTGCGGGCGTTGCTGATCATGCGACGGGCGAGGTGGTTTCGAGACAGGCTGTCAGTTTCCTCTTCGCCACCGATAAAGATTAACAGATCAGTGGAATCTATTGATTTTAAAGGCTGAATTTCGACAACCTCCGGGTTTGACCAGATTGAGGGGCTGACGGCGATATAGCGGGCGAAGGGCTCGGCCGCCGCGCGCGCCTCCAGGACCAACAGGCCGTACATCGAGAGGACGAAGAGGGACAGGATCGCCGTATCCGCGCCTTCCGCCTCGATCAGGGGCCGAACATCGAACGCGAGGCGTTGCAGCAACTGTTGTCCACGTGGCGACGCCGCCGCCGGATCTCCTGCGGGCGAGAAGCCGAACGCCAGATGGCGGTCGGCGGTGTTATCCGGGGCTATGCCCACAATCATCATGGGTTCGATGCGCGTCTTCGCCGAACGCCGCGCAAGGCGTTGCGCCATCTCGGCGGCGGCAGTGAAGTAGGCGTCGCCGTCCAGCAGGATGAGCGTCGGCCATCCCTGCGTCGGGCGTTCCGTTTCCGGTTTGTTGATCCAGAGCGTGAGGCCAGGCGCGTCCGTTTCGGCCGGCAGGTGCAGGATGCGACAGCCCCCGGTCAGAGGCGGAGCGATCTCGGTGAAGACAGGCGCGGACATCGTCATGACGGTCACCCTAGCCCATCCTGCGATGAGAGTGTATTGCGACGCATTCGCGTAATGGAGGACGTCAGTTTGGCGAACGCAGAACGTGCGGCGCCAGATGCGGTGATCGCCTATTCCCGGAACGTTCGAGCCAGGTTCGTGGCGCTGGCGGTTCTGGCCCTTCTGGCGACGGCGGCCCTGCTTCTGGACGTGGTCACGGGGCCGTCCTCAATGTCAGCGGCAGCGGTGGTGAAGGGCGTCTTCGATCCGTCGTCTCTCAGCACGGCGCAGCAGGCCATCGTCTGGCAGGTGCGTCTGCCCTACGCCCTGATGGCGACCCTGGTCGGCGCGGCCCTGGCCTTGGCCGGCGCCGAAATGCAGACGGTGCTGAACAATCCTCTGGCCAGCCCTTTCACCCTGGGCGTGTCGTCGGCGGCCTCGTTCGGGGCCTCGCTGGCCATCGTGCTTGGGTTCGGGGCGAGCTTCATCGGGTCGGACTGGCTGGTGCCGCTGAACGCCTTCGTCTTTGCTTTCGGCTCGGTGCTGGCTTTGCAGGCTCTGGCGCGGATGAAAGGGTCGGGCGTCGAGAACATCGTCCTGTTCGGCATCGCCTTGGTCTTCGCCTTCAACGCCCTGACGGCCCTGGTGCAGTTCCTGTCTTCGGCCGAGGCGCTGCAGCAGTTGGTGTTCTGGACCATGGGCTCCTTGTCGCGCGCCACCTGGGGCAATGTCGGGGCCCTGGCTCTGGTGGTCGCTCTGGTCACCCCGTTTTCGCTGTTGTCGTCACGCGGCCTTACAGCGCTGCGACTGGGCGAGGACCGGGCCATGAGCTTCGGCGTGGATGCGAAACGCCTGCGCTTCCTGTCCCTGCTGCGGGTCAGCCTCTTGTCGGCGACCGCTGTGGCCTTTGTCGGCGCCATCGGCTTCATCGGCCTAGTCGGGCCGCACATCGCTCGCCTGCTGGTAGGCGAGGATCATCGCTTCTTCCTGCCGGCCAGCATCCTGTCCGGGGCGATCATCATGTCGCTGGCCTCGGCGGCGTCCAAGGCCATTGTGCCGGGCGTGCTGATGCCGGTCGGGATCGTCACGGCCGTGATCGGGGTGCCGGTCTTCCTGCTGCTGATCTTCCGCAACGGAGGCCGGGCATGACGGGATTGCGGGTTCAGGACCTGAGCGCCGGTTACGGCGGGCGGCCCATAGTCGAGGGCCTGAGCCTGCCGTCGCTCGACGCGGGCGAAGTCGTGTCGGTCGTCGGTCCCAATGGAGCGGGCAAGAGCACCTTCCTGAGGGCGCTGGCGGGGCTGATCCCGGCCAAGGGGTCGATCCGGCTGGACGAGACCGAACTGACCGGCCTGTCGCTGGCGGACCGGGCCAAGCGCGTCACCTACATGCCCCAGACCTTGCCGCAGGGCGTGGCCCTGACCGTGCTGGAGACGGTGGTGGCGGCCATTCGCGCCACGCCTCTGGGCGGCGCCGCCTTCACCGACGCCCAGGCGGTCGAGCGCGCCTTTGAGGTCTTGCGGCGCATCGGGGCCGAGGCTTTGGCCGGACAGAGGCTGGACCGCCTGTCAGGCGGCCAGAAGCAACTGGCGGGCCTGGCCCAGGCCCTGGCGCGCGAACCACGCCTGCTGCTGCTGGATGAACCGACCAGCGCGCTCGACCTCTATTATCAGTTGCGCGTCTTGGATCTGGCGCGAGAGGCGGCGGCGGAGCGCGGCATGACGGTGATGATCGTCCTGCACGACCTTCAGGCGGCCGCGCGTGTGTCTGATCGGATCGCGGTCATGGCGAAAGGTCAGTTGGCGGCCTTCGGCGCGCCCGACGAGGCCGTGACGCCAGACATCCTGGCCCAGGTCTATCGCGTCTCGGCGCGCGTCCAGCGCTGTGAACGCGGCGTGCTGCAGGTCCTGATCGACGACGTCCTGAAGGTAGGCTAGCCGCTCTCGCGCTCCGACAAAAAAGGCCCGATCGACGGATCGACCGGGCCAGTTTGGGGAGGAAACGTGAAGGTCAGGGACGGATCAGCGTCACCACGTCGCCGGTCGCATCGACCGGGACCGGCGTTCCGGCCGGGGCGTTGCGCGGCAGGCCGCGCGCCTTGTTGGTGACATAGACGGCGTTGGTGGCGCGATCGATGGCAAGGGTCTGGGGCAGGGTGCCGGTCGGCAGGTTGGTCTTCACCGCATAGGTGTCGGAATCCAGCACCGTCACCGTGCCCGCCTGACGGGTGGCGACATAGATCTGCTTGACCGCGCCGTTGTAGGCCACGCTCAGCGCGCCTTCGC
>JALAGW010000121.1 GCA_022712235.1 Brevundimonas sp.
GCGGAGGCGTCGCAGCAAGCGGTTGAAATGGCGCACGTCGTTCCCCCTGCGGCGATAGGCGTCAGGAATAACGAACGTCGTTGTTTCGCGAAAGGGCCTGCGGCGTCAGGCCGCCAGGCGTCCCCAGACGGCCTTGTCGGCGGCGACGGCGCTCAGGCGACCGTGGGCGGCGCGGGATTGAAGCTGGCGCATGACCATGTCGGGCAGGGCGCAGAAACGCGGCTCGACCAGTTCGGGGGCGCAGCCGGCGTCGGGGGCGGCGAACAGGGCGGCGTTCACGCCCTCGGTCTTGTGCGCGATCAGCCAGGCCAGACGCCGGGCGCGGGCCGGATCGTTCCGGTGCAGCATCGGGTCCTCGGCGAACAGGTCGCAGCCCATCTCCAGCACATAGTCGAAGTCCAGCTTCTCGAAGCGTCGCACGTCATGGCTCGGGGCCGGGCAGGCCTCGTCCAGATCGAACACGACGTCGTTCAAGAGAAACAGCATGGGCCGTCCACCGCTACCCAGGCCCTTCTGGCCCGATGAGACCGGTTTACGACCGTCTCGCTTGCGGTCCCGTTCACGAACGCGGTGAACAGGACGGTTACCATTTTTAGGGGGCCTACCGGCCTTCGGCCTACTTGAGGCCCGTTGGATTGGATGACGGCGTAACTTTCCTCCCCATGAAATGGGGAGGGGGACCGCGTAGCGGTGGAGGGGGCGACGCGACGGCGGCTGGAATGAAGCGCGAACTTGCACAGGGCGGTTCCGCCCCCTCCGTCACGTCGCCTTCGGCGCCGCGCCACCTCCCCATGAAATGGGGAGGAAAGACGAGCGTCGCCTCTACCCCTCCTGCACCTTCTCCGTCAGGAAGTGCCGGCCCTGCCGGTCCTCGATCTCCACTACCCAGAGGTCGGGATCATACCGACGCTGGCGTTCGACATAGGCGTCCAGCTCGCTTTCCAAGTCGCTGACGACGGGTTGGATCCACAAGGGCTCGCCGTCCTGGCCGGTGGCCTCGGTATAGAGGCGGGCCGTGCGGTCAGAGGTGTTGTAGGCCTTGACGATCACGGCCCCGCCGCGCGCGTCGCCCTTCCTGACCACGGTGGCGTAGGCGCCCTCCAGTTCGGCGCGGCGGATCAGGGCGCCGGCCCAGACATCGGTGGATAGAAGCAATTCGCTAACCCTGCTTGGACACGGGACCGGAACCATGCGGCCCCTAAGGTCGGGGCATGAGGATAGGCCTTTCCCCCCGAACCGCCAGCAGAATGCTGGCCGCAGCGGTCGCCGTCATGACGCTGGCGGCGCCGGTCGGCGCGGCGCGCGCGGCGGTGACGGACGCCTTCTACGACCGCACCTTCATGCTGGCGGCGCACCGCAAGTGCGACCTGTTCGAGCCCGCCCTGATCGCCGCCCTGGACGCGGCGGCTCTGCAGGCGCGGGGCGCGGCCCTGCGCGCCGGGGCGCCCGCCGCCGACCTGACCGCCGCCGCCGCCCGCGCCCGGACCAAGGCGGCGCGCACGGCCTGCGACGACGGCGATCTGAACCGGGTGAAGGCGCGGGTGCAGGCGGGCTTCGCCGGCTGGATGCGCGCGGCCCGGATGAGCTTCCCCGGCGACCGTTCCGCCTGGCGCGGCGACCGTTATGAAAGCCAGGCGGCCGGCTGGCGGCTGGTGCAGGACAGCGCGACCGGCCGCTCGCCCGTCCGTTTCGGCCTGGCGGGAACGGGGCCGAAGACGACCGTGCCGACCGCCGTCGTCTCCTTCGTCGGACGGCCCCGGCCCTATGCGGCGCGGATCGTCATGCGTGACCGCGACAAGACCCCGCGCGTCTGGCTGACCGGCGGGGGGCTGCCGCCGGAAACGGGGCGTCGCGTCTTCTTCGCCGGCTGGTCCCATGCCGCCGCGCCGACCCTGCTGACCGAAGGCGCGCGGCAGGGCGAGGCCTGGACCTTCCCCCAGGGCACCGCCGAGGCCCTGGCCCAGCTGGACCCGCGCGAGACCTTCGTCGTCGAGTTCCTGTTCCGCGACGACAGCGTCGCCGAGGCCCGCTTCGAGGCCGGAGACTTCGCCGCCGGCCGCGCCTTCCTGACGATGGGCGCGATCTAGAAGGCCGCAGCAGGGTCAGGCGCGAACGGGGCTGATCGACCCGACGTCGTGCTGAGGAGGCTGGGAGTGAAGTTGCAAACCGACCGTTGCGGAAGTTCGCGCCGATGTCATGGTGACTCCATGAATTCATCAGCACCAAGTTTCGCAGGTTTCACGTGGGAAGAGAGCAAGGGCTGTAGAGCCTGCTCTCACGTTCTCGCCGGCATGCCTGTCCTGTTGTTTGTCCATGAGGCAGACGGTTCTCTTCAGTTTCTTTGCGGAGCAGACGGGCACGCTGCCGATGATGCTGTTTGGGTTCATCTGAACCACGTGCTCGATAAGCATCCTGACTTACGTCAGTTGCCGGTCGTAGATATGGGACAGGAATCGGAGCGAACAGCGCGTGGTCAGGACTGGGCCGTGGGCTTGATCCCAAACGACTACTGACCGTCTCATGGGCACGTCCGCTAACCACCCGTTGCAGTCATTTATCCAGCTTTGTTGTCGATCGACGCGATGTCCAAGAATGAAGAGGCGTGGAGTGCGCAAGGTTCTGATCATCGTCAGCCTGCTTATGTCGGGTTGCGCGACTTCTGAGCGCGAAGCTCCGCTCTCTGAAAAGCAGCGCGCCGATTTTCTGGGAACGTTGCCCGCGAGGGAGCGGGAGGCCTTCGAAACCCTGATCTGGGCGCGCGAAGTCGACCAGCGTCCGATCATGGCAGACTTCAATACGTGCTTGGACAGGGAAATTAGCAGGGCAGATGCGACCTTGCCGGGGCTGACGGCGGCGGCCTTTGTCGCGGACACGTGTTTTCCTATTGTCGAACGTCTGGTGCGCGGCATCGCGATGCGTGTGCCAGCGCTGACGAC
>JALAGW010000122.1 GCA_022712235.1 Brevundimonas sp.
GGATCGCGTGCCGCATCCGGCTGGACATGCGGTTGGAGGATTGCCGGGTCGTCGACGAGACGCCGTCGGGCCGGGGATTCGGTCAGGCGGCGCTTGCGGCATCAAGCTATTTCCGCTTTCGTCCTCCCACGCGCGACGGCCGCCCTGTTGAAGGCCGCGAGATCACTGTGGGCGTGGAGTTCATGCCGTGACGGGACTTGCGCGGCGTGCGCCCGTTGACGCGATGAGAATCCCCTGTATAAGGGCCGCTTCCGCGAAGGGCGCACACGTTCCAGGTCTGTTGACCGGAGCGGTTTCCGCGTCTGTTGAAGCGTATCTGGAGATTCTCGTGGCCCGTATCGCTGGCGTCAACATTCCGACCAACAAGCGCGTCGAAATCGCGCTTCAGTACATCCATGGCATCGGCGCGCACGCCGCCAAGGAAATCACCGCGAAGGTCGGCATCGAGCCCGCTCGCCGCGTCAACTCGCTGACCGATGCTGAAATCCTGCAGATCCGTGAAACGATCGACAAGGACCACACCGTCGAGGGCGACCTGCGTCGCGAAACCTCGATGAACATCAAGCGTCTGATGGACCTGGCCTGCTACCGCGGCCTGCGTCACCGTAAGGGCCTGCCGGTCCGCGGTCAGCGCACGCACACCAACGCCCGCACCCGCAAGGGCCCGGCCAAGCCGATCGCCGGCAAGAAGAAGTAAGAGAAAGAGCTGACCGATGGCTAAGGAACCGGGTCGCATTAAGCGCCGCGAACGCAAGAACATCACGTCGGGCGTGGCTCACGTGAACGCCTCTTTCAACAACACCATGATCACGATCACGGACGCCCAGGGGAACGCGATTTCCTGGTCCTCGGCCGGTCACATGGGCTTCAAGGGCTCGCGCAAGTCGACCCCTTACGCCGCCCAGATGGCTGCTGAAGACGCCGGCAAGAAGGCTCAAGAGCACGGCGTGAAGACGCTGGAAGTCAACGTCTCGGGTCCGGGTTCCGGCCGTGAGTCGGCGCTTCGCGCTCTGCAAGCCGTCGGTCTGACGATCACGACCATCCGCGACGTCACCCCGATGCCGCACAATGGTTGCCGTCCGCCCAAGCGCCGCCGCGTCTAATCGCGATCGCGTTTAAAGGCACCCCAATCTCCGTCGGCTCCACCATGGCCTCGTCGACAAGGCCGGAGCCGACGAAATCCGTTCGAGGGACTCTATGATCGAAAGAAACTGGCAAGAGCTGATCCGTCCCGAGAAGCCGCAAGTCGAGGGCGGCTCCGACCCGCTGCGCAAGGCGCGCCTGGTCGCTGAGCCCCTCGAGCGTGGTTTCGGTGTGACGCTCGGCAACGCGCTTCGTCGCGTTCTGCTCTCCTCGCTGCAAGGCGCGGCGGTCACGGCCATCCAGATCGACGGCGTTGTTCACGAGTTCTCGTCGCTGGAAGGCGTTCGGGAAGACGTGGTCGACATCGTCCTGAACATCAAGCAACTGGCGCTGCGCATGCACGCCGAAGGCCCCAAGCGCATGACCTTGCGCGCCACGGGCCCCGGCGTCGTCACGGCGGGCCAGATCGAAGCTCCGGCTGACATCGAGGTTCTGAACCCCGATCACGTCATCTGCACCCTGGATGACGGCGCTTCGATCCGCATGGAACTGACTGTCCAGAACGGCAAGGGCTACGTCGCCGCCGAACTGAACCGTCCGGAAGATGCGCCGATCGGCCTGATCGCCGTCGACGCCCTGTACTCGCCGGTCAAGCGCGTCGCCTATCGCGTCGAGCCGACCCGTCAGGGCCAGTCGATGGATTACGACAAGCTGATCCTGGAAGTCGAAACCAACGGCGCCGTCTCGCCGGTTGACGCGGTGGCCTACGCCGCCCGCATCCTGCAAGACCAGCTGCAGATCTTCATCACCTTCGACGAGCCGACCAAGGCTGTTGAGGCCACGGACGGCAAGCCCGACCTGCCCTTCAACCCGGCCCTGCTCAAGAAGGTCGACGAGCTGGAGCTGTCGGTCCGTTCGGCGAACTGCCTGAAGAACGACAACATCGTCTACATCGGCGACCTGATCCAGAAGACCGAGGGCGAAATGCTTCGCACCCCGAACTTCGGCCGCAAGTCGCTGAACGAGATCAAGGAAGTTCTCGCGACGATGGGCCTGTCGCTCGGCATGGACGTGCCGAACTGGCCGCCCGAAAACATCGAAGACCTGGCCAAGAAGTTCGACGACCAGATCTGATCATCAACCCTCCGCCCAGCGCCAGACGGCGCGGATGGGGCGGTTAGAATGAAAAGGCCCCAGGTCCCGCCCCTTTGATTAGGCCGGAAACCAGGGTTGAGTAGGAGAGACCCCGATGCGCCACGGCGCCGCTTACCGCAAGCTCGGCCGTACGGTCAGCCACCGCCAAGCCATGTTCGCCAACATGGCCGCCTCGCTGATCAAGCACGAGCAGATCACGACCACCCTGCCGAAGGCGAAGGAACTGCGTCCCTTCGTTGAGAAGCTGGTCACGCTCGCCAAGAAGGGCGACCTGCACGCTCGTCGTCAGGCCATCAGCGCCGTCCGCGACGTGCCGCAAGTCGGCAAGCTGTTCGAAACGATCGGCCCGCGCTACGCCGAACGTTCGGGCGGTTACATCCGCATCATGAAGGCCGGCTTCCGTCACGGCGACAACGCCGCGATGGCCGTGATCGAGTTCGTCGATCGCGACGTTGAAGCCAAGGGCAAGGACTCCGGTCCGGTCTTCGCCATCGAGGGCGACGAAGCCTGATCGGCTTCTTCAACTCGAAGACATGAAAGGGCGGCTGGAGCGATCCAGCCGCCTTTTTCATTGTCCGCCGCGACGCCGGGGGCGATAGAGCGCCCATGAGCACGCCTGAAGATCGCATCGTCGCCTACACGTCCGCCGGCCGGGCCGCCTGGAAGGCCCTGAACACGGGATGGCTGGTCGAAGGCGGGTTCGCTCTGGAGGCCAAGGACCATCTGACGCTGGATGACCCTGAAGGGCAGATCCTGGCCAGGGGCGGGCATATCTTCTTTGCCGAGCGGGACGGGGTTCCGGTCGGCTGTTGCGGTCTGATCGCCATGAACGACGGCGGCTATGAGGTCACCAAGATGACGGTGCGGCCGGAGGCGCGGGGCGGCGGGCTGGCGTTGCGGCTGCTGGAGGCCTGTGAGGCGGCGGCGCGGGACGCGGGCGCGCACCGCCTCTATCTGGAGACCAGCTCGACCCTGGGGCCGGCTCTAGGTCTTTACGCCCGCTTCGGCTTTGTGAACCTGCCGCCCCAGCCGACGCCCTACGCGCGCGCCGATGTCTGGATGGAGAAGCGGCTGTAGCGGCCGCTACTCCTTCGACAGGTCCTGGCGGGTGAACCACCAGAGCGACAGGCCAAAGGGGATGAAGCTCCACAGGGCCAGGCTGGCGACGGCGCGCCAGACGAGACCTTCCTGCAGGACGGCTGCGGGGACGCCGCCCAGAACGACTGACTTCAGCGCCTCATAGGCCGCGCCGGGGAAGACCAGCAGCGTCTGCCAGTCGATCGTGCTCCAACCCAGCAGCGGAGTGGCGCCGATCAGGAGGCTCTGGGCTGCGCCGACGGCGAGAGGCACAAAGAGGGCGGCCAATTGCGAGCGGGTGAGCGCCGCCGCGAGCAGGCTGAGCAGCAGGAACTGGACCACGCGCACATAGGCCAGCAGGAACAGCAGGCCGAAGGTTCGCGCCTCTTCGCCGCCGAAGCGGAACACCAGGTCCTTGTCGAGAACGACGCCCTTGATGACGGCGCCGAGCAGGGCCGCGAGCAGGAAGAGGCCGAGCCCCGCCAGGGTCATCAGCTTGACCGTGCCGACCTTGCCCATGATCAGGTTGGGGCGGCTGTTGCGGGCGGTGATCAGACGCCAGGTCTCCCAGCGGTAGTCGCTGGAGAAGACGGTCGCCGCGCCGATCAGCAGAAAGGCCAGCAGGGCGGGGTTGGCCAACTGGCCGGCGGCGGACAGCAGGGTGTCGCCCAGATCAAGGGCGGCGCGGGCCGAGGCCAGCTGTGGCGGCAACTGGTCCGCCATGCGGTCGACCTTGGCGTCGATGACAGCGCCGCCGATCAGGGCGGCCAGCCACACCAGCGGCACGAAGATCAGGCTCCATGACAGGACCGTGCGGTTTCGTGTCAGCCGATAGGCTTCGGAGCGGACGGCGTCAGCCAGCATGGAGGGCCTCCCGGACCTGAGCATCGGTGCGCGCCGGACCGGTCTCGGCCATGAAGACGCTTTCCAGATCGGCGCCGACCCAGCGGGCTTCGTCGATGTCCACGCCCTGTTCGATCAGGGCGCGCAGCAGGCCAGGCCCCTCGGCGCGCGGAATGGCGGCCAGAACGGCATCGCCGTCCAGCGACCCCTTGTCGCCCAGGACGCCCATGATCTTGGCCAGCGGCGTGGCCGACAGGCGCAGGCGCTCGCCCGAGGCGGTCAGTTCGCTGACCTTGCCCTCGGCGGCCAGCTTGCCGCGATTGAATATGGCGACGCGGTCGCAGACGCGCTGGACCTCGAGCAGTTGGTGGCTGGCCAGGATGATGGTCGCGCCGTCGTCGTCGGCCAGGCTGCGGATCAGGGCGCGCATCTCCTGGATGCCGGGCGGGTCCATGCCGCTGGTCGGCTCATCCAGAATGACGAGATCGGGCTTGGTCATCAGGGCGGCGGCGACGCCGAGGCGCTGCATCATGCCGACCGAGAAGCCGCGCACCTTGCGGTTCGCCGCCTCGGTCAGGCCGACCCGATCCAGCCAGGCGTCGATGGCCGCGTCTTTTCCCATGCCGTGCGCGAGCGCCAGCCATTCCAGCACCTGACGCGCTGTCATGTAGGGCGGAAAGCGGGGCGTCTCGATCATGGAGCCGATGCGGCGCATGACGGCGGGATCGCCCGCGTGCTGGCCCAGGACCCGCACCTGACCCACTGTTGGCCGGATCAGGCCCAGCAGGATGCGGAACAGGGTGGACTTGCCGGCGCCGTTCGGCCCGAGAACGCCGTAAACCCCGCCGCGCGGAATGGAGAGGCTGAGTCCGTCGAGCGCGCGCACGGCGCCATAGGTCTTGGTCAGGCCCGTCGTTTCGATAACTGCGGTCATGCAATCGAGCTTGGCCCGGTGGGGATAAGCCGACAAGCCGTCTTCTGCCTGTCGCAGATTAAGCTTAGGCAATCTCCCCGAAGTCGCTTCGGAGTTTCTCATGTTGTCTCGCGTCGCGGGCCTGTGTCTGGCCCTGTTGCTCACCGCCTGCGCCACCACGCCGGCCCCAGAGCCGCAGGCCGCCGAGCCGCCGCTGGTCATGCTGGTCTCCATCGACGGCTTCCGCGCCGACTATCTGGATCGAGGGATCACGCCCAATCTGTCGCGTCTGGCGGGCGAGGGGGCCACGGGGCCGATGCGGCCGTCCTTCCCCAGCGTGACCTTCCCCAACCACTATACCCTGGTGACGGGCCTGCATCCCGATCACCATGGCATTGTCGGCAACAATATGATCGACGGCGAACTGGGCCGGTTCTCGCTGGGCGCCAAGCAGGCGGTGACCGACCGTCGCTGGTGGGATCAGGGTGAGCCGATCTGGGTTTCGGCCGAGAAGGCGGGGGTGAAGACCGCCACCATGTTCTGGCCGGGCTCGGAAGCCGACATTCGCGGCGTGCGTCCGTCCTACTGGACCACCTTCGATCAGGGGATGCCCGGCGATGCGCGGGTGGATCGCGTGCTGCAATGGATGGACCTGCCGGCGGATCAGCGGCCGCAGCTGACCACCCTCTATTTCGACATTGTCGACACCCAGGGCCACCACAACGGCCCAGACGCGCCCGAGACCGCCGAGGCCATCCGCTCGGTCGACGCCTCCATCGGCCGTCTGGTCGAGGGGCTGAAGGCGCGGGGGCTGTATGAGCGCACGGTCCTGGTGGTGGTGTCGGATCACGGCATGGCCGGGACCTCGCCCGAACGCGTGACCTGGATCGACGACCTGATCGACCCGTCCGCCATCCAGATCGTCTATTCCGGCGCGGTGACCTTCCTGAACCCGGTCTCCGGTCGCGAGGCCGAGGTCGAGGCGGCCCTGCTGGGCTCGCGTCCGCATCTGGACTGCTGGAGAAAGAGCGAGATCCCGGCCCGCTTCGTCCTGGGCTCCAACCCGCGCGTCTCGGCCATCGTCTGCGCCTCAGAGCCGGGCTGGACCTTCACGACCAGGGCGCGTCCGGTGACCAAGCCGGGCGGGGCGCATGGCTATGACAACTTCTCGCCGGACATGGCGGCCATCTTCATCGCTCACGGTCCGGGCGTGGTGCAGGGGCGCCGTCTGCGGGATCTGGACAGCGTGGACGTTCAACCCTTCCTCGCCCGTTTGCTGCGTATCGAAGCACCGCGCGGTGATGGGCGGGCGGAGGATACGCTGCCGGTCACGACGCGCTGATCGCCTCCGCGTCTCCCGGCCGAGGCCTCTCGCGGAGAGCCGCAGAGCCGGGAGCGCCCAAGACGCAGAGATCGGCGCTTTTCGCGGTCCCGGATAGCCCTGCGGGCTTCCGGGATGACGGCGGAGGGGGCGCGGTCTAGAACACCCGTCCAACAGATCGGCGTTCCATGTCACTGCATCATCCCAAGGTCCGCCGCGCGGCGATCGCCTTCATCCTCGTGACCGCGGTGCTGGACATCGTGGCGATGGGGATCGTCATTCCGGTCTTGCCGCATCTGATCGAGGAGTTCGTCGGCTCGAACGCCCGCGCAGGGCTGCTCAACGGCCTCTTCGTGGCCCTGTGGGCGGGGATGCAGTTCCTGGCCTCGCCGGTCATAGGCTCACTGTCGGACCAGTACGGACGACGACCGGTCATCCTTATCAGCTGCGCCGGGCTGGCGGCGGACTATGTCCTGATGGCCCTGGCGCCCAACCTGTGGTGGCTGGCGGCCGGTCGGCTGATCGCGGGCGTCACCTCGTCCAGCTTCACCACCATCTACGCCTATATGGCGGACATCACCGAGCCCGAGAAACGCGCGCGGGCCTATGGCCTGATCGGCGCGGCCTTCTCGGGCGGTTTCGTTCTGGGGCCGGTGCTGGGCGGCTTCCTGGGCGAGTTTGGGCCGCGCGTGCCCTTCTGGGTCGCGGCCGCCATGTCGGGCCTGGCCTTCCTCTATGGCCTGTTCATCCTGCCCGAGAGCCTGACGCCCGAGAAGCGGATGCCCTTCAGCTGGCGTCGGGCGAACCCCATCGGGGCCATGATCCTGCTGAAACGGCACGTCGAGCTGACCGGCCTCGCGGTCGTGAACTTCCTGCTCTACTTCGCCCACCACGTCTTTTCGGCGGTTTTCGTTCTGTATGCCGGGCTGAGATACGACTGGGGGCCGTGGCAGGTCGGGATGCTGCTGGCCCTGGTCGGCGTGCTGGACATGATCGTGCAGGGCGTCCTGGTCGGTCCGGTTTCCAAGAAGCTGGGCGACCGGATGACCATGATCCTGGGCCTGTGCGGCGGCACGGTCGGCATCGCCCTGATGGGCTGGGCCCCGACGGGCGTCGCCTTCATCGTCGCCATGCTGCCCAACGCCCTGTGGGGTCTGGCCATGCCGACGCTGCAATCCCTGATGACCCGACGGGTCAGCGAGAGCGAACAGGGGCAGTTGCAGGGCGCCAACATGAGCGTCGCCTCCATCGCCGGCGTGGCCTCGCCGCTGTTCTTCGGCTGGGTTTATTCCCAATCGGTAGAGCAGGGGGCGTGGGCGCCCAATCCGGGACTGGCCTTTTATATCGCCGCAGCCGTGCTAGCGCTGGCGGCGCTGATCGGCTGGATCACCGCGCGGCGGGCGGAACGGGACGAGGTCACGCTCGTTTGATCGCGGCGACGCTTCGGGGCGTTCGGCGGCCTTGATCCTGTCGAAAAGCCGAGGCCGAATGGCATGAACGCCCAAGCTTGTAGAACCGGGACGAGATGAAGACTTCCAGACTGGCCCTCGCCGCCGCCCTGATGCTGTCCGCCTGCGGCCAGCCGCAACCGTCCAAGGCGCAGGAAGGCGTCTTCGCCGAGCAGCCACGCCAGGCCCCGCGCGACGCCGGAACCATGAAGTCCAGCTTCGCCCCCGTGGTGCGCGAGGCGGCGCCGGCCGTGGTCAATATCTCGGCGCGAGGCGTGCAGCAGGTCCGCGATCCCTTCTTCGAGCTGTTTGGCGGCGGACCGCAGTCACGCGTGACCGGCTCGATCGGTTCGGGCGTCATCGTACGCGCCGACGGGGTGGTGGTGACGAACAACCACGTCATCCAGAACATGCAGCAGATCCGCGTCACCCTGAATGACCGGCGGGAGTTCCCTGCGCGGGTCCTGCTGGCGGACGAGCGGTCGGACATCGCCGTCCTGCAACTGGAACAGGTGGACGGCGACCTGCCTGTGCTGCGCATCGACGATCAGGAAGAGCAGCAGGTCGGAGACCTGGTCCTGGCCATCGGCAACCCGTTCGGGGTCGGCCAGACCGTGACCAACGGCATTATTTCGGCGGTGAACCGCACCGAGACGGGGATCAGCGATTCCGGCTCCTTCATCCAGCCCGCCGCGGCCATCAATCCCGGAAACTCGGGCGGGGCTCTGGTCGACATGGACGGCGACCTGATCGGCATCAACACGGCCATCTTCCCGCGTACCGGCTCGTCGACCGGGGTGGGCTTCGCCGTGCCTGCGACCATGGTCAAACGGGTGGTGGATTCCGCCATTGGCGGCGCCAAGTCGGTCGTCCGACCCTGGCTGGGCGTGAAGGGCGACAGCGTCAGCGCCGACATCGCTCGCAGCCTGGGCCTGTCGCGGCCGCAGGGCCTGATCGTCACCGAGGTTTATCCGCAGGGACCAGGCGCGCGCGCGGGTCTGGAGCAGGGCGACGTCATCACCGCCATTGACGGCGCCGAGATCAATGATCAGGGCGGCCTGAACTTCCGCGTCGGCACCCGCTCGCCCAATGACACGGTGGCCGTGACCATCCTGCGGGACGGCCGGACCCAGACGCTCAACGCTCGCGTGTCGGCCTTGCCGGGGAACGCCGATCCGGGGCAGGGAACAAGCGTGGGACAGGGGGCGCTGGCCGGTCTGCAGGGCGTGGCGCTGAACCCGGCCCTGGCCGACCGTCTGGGCGGCGATCCCTTCACCAGCGGCGTGGTGGTGACCGGTCTGCAACGCAACAGCATCCCGGCTCGCATCGGCCTGCGCCCCAACGACCTGATCGTTCAGGTGGATGGCCGCCCGGCGACCTCGGTCGCGGCCCTGGGCCGGGCGCAACGCGGGTCGGAACTGACCATCGTGCGCGGCGGCCGCAGGCTGACAGGGCGGTTGCCATAGTTTTGAAAAACCACCCCCCCATAGAAGGGGAGGAGATTCAAAACAAAGGCCCCCCCCCAGGCCGCCAGCGGCCCCCCCGCCCCCTGGGACGTTACGACCCCCGTTGCCCCCGGCCCCAGGCCGCGACC
>JALAGW010000123.1 GCA_022712235.1 Brevundimonas sp.
TCGGCATGGCGCATGACGCCGGTGGCCGGGTCGTTCCACAAGACGCGCTCCAGCCGCTTGGCCGCTTCCGGCGTGCCGTCGGCGACGATGACGACGCCCGAGTGCTGGCTATAACCCATGCCGACCCCGCCGCCGTGGTGCAGCGACACCCAGGATGCGCCCGACGCCGTGTTCAGCAGGGCGTTCAGCAGGGGCCAGTCGGACACGGCGTCCGAGCCGTCCATCATGGCCTCGGTCTCGCGGTTCGGGCTGGCGACGGAGCCGCTGTCCAGATGGTCGCGGCCGATGACGATGGGAGCGCTCAGTTCGCCCGAGGCCACCATCTCGTTGAACATCAGGCCCGCGCGATGACGGTCGCCCAGACCGATCCAGCAGATGCGCGCCGGCAGGCCCTGGAAGGCGATGCGCTCGCCCGCCATGTTCAGCCAGCGGTGCAGGCCGGCGTTGTCGGGGAACAGTTTCTTCATCGCCTCATCCGTCTTGCGGATGTCCTCGGGATCACCCGACAGGGCGGCCCAGCGGAACGGCCCGATGCCGCGGCAGAACAGCGGGCGGATATAGGCGGGCACGAAGCCGGGGAAGTCGAAGGCGTTCTCGACGCCTTCGTCAAAGGCGACCTGACGGATGTTGTTGCCGTAGTCGGTCGTGGGAACGCCCATCTTCTGGAAGTCCAGCATGGCCTTGACGTGGGTCGCCATCGACGTGCGGGCGGCGGTCTCGACAGTGGCCGGGTCGCTGACGCGTTTTTCTTCCCACTCGGCGACGGTCCAGCCCGACGGCAGGTAGCCGTTGACGGGGTCGTGGGCGCTGGTCTGGTCCGTCACCAGATCGGGGCGGACGCCGCGCTTGACCATTTCAGGCAGAAGATCAGCCGCATTGCCCAACAGGCCGATCGACAAGGGTTTCTTGTCCTTGAACGACTGCTCCAGCAGGGTCAGCGCCTCGTCCAGCGTCTCGGCCATGACGTCGACGTAGCGGGTGCGCAGGCGGAATTCGATGCGGCTGCGCTGGCACTCGATGGTGATGCAGGACGCGCCGGCCATGGTCGCGGCCAGAGGCTGGGCGCCGCCCATGCCGCCCAGGCCCGCGGTCAGAATCCACTTGCCCGACCAGTCGCCGCCATAATGCTGGCGACCCGCCTCCATGAAGGTCTCATAGGTGCCCTGAACGATGCCCTGGGTGCCGATGTAGATCCACGACCCGGCGGTCATCTGGCCGTACATGGCCAGGCCCTTCTTATCGAGCTCGTTGAAGTGATCCCAGGTCGCCCATTTGGGCACCAGGTTGGAGTTGGCGATCAGCACGCGCGGCGCGTCGACATGGGTGCGGAAGACGCCGACCGGCTTGCCCGACTGGACCATCAGCGTCTCGTCGGCTTCCAGTTTCTGCAACTGGTCGACGATGGCATCAAAGGCCTGCCAGTTGCGGGCCGCCTTGCCGATGCCGCCATAGACGACCAGATCCTCGGGGCGCTCGGCTACCTCGGGATCGAGGTTGTTCATCAGCATCCGCATGGCCGCTTCGGCCGCCCAGGTCTTGGCGGTCTTTTCAGACCCGCGCGGGCTGCGGATCACTCTGGTATTTGGGCGGGTGTTCGGCGTGGACATCGAATCCTCCATGCGGCTTCGGCCGACGAATGTTGGGCTCAGTGTTATGTCTAGACATTAATGCGCGCAAGGGGCAGTTTCGCATCATGGACCAGGAGCCGCTTCATCGCCGCATCGCGGGCGACATCGAGCGCCGCATCGCCTCGGGCGAGTGGCGGCCGGGTTTTCGCATCCCGACCGAGGCGGAACTGACGGCTGAATACGGCTGCGCCCGCATGACGGTGTCTCGCGCCATGTCGGACCTGTCGGCGCGCGGTCTGGTGGTCCGCCGTCGCCGCGCCGGGACCGTGGTGGCCCATCCGCCGGTGCATTCCTCGGCCCTGGTCGCCATCCCCGACATCCAGTCCGAGGTCGAGGGGCGGGGGCTGGCCTATTCCCACCGCCTGCTGGGCCGCATCGTGCGCCCGGCCGGGACTGACGAGGGCGATCTGGGCCGGAAGGTCATCGAACTGCAGACCCTGCATCTGGCCGACGACCTGCCCTTTGTCTTCGAGCGCCGCCTGATCTCTCTGGACGCCGCGCCCGAGGCCGAGGCCACAGACTTCACCGCCCAGCCGCCGGGCGGCTGGTTGCTGGCCCACACGCCCTGGACCGAGGCCGAGCACCGCATCTCGGCGGTCGGCGCCGATCGCGAGACGGCGGCGGGCCTGGGCCTGGCCGACGGCGCGCCCTGCCTGCGACTGGAGCGCCGCACCTGGCGCGACGGCCAGGGCGTGACCTGGGCCTCGCAGATTTTCCCCGGCGCGGCCTATGATCTGGTCGCCCGCTTTTCCCCGACCAAAGGATGACCCGATGAGCCAACCGTCTGAAGCCCTCAGCTGGCGCTCCGTCGGCGATCTGGTGGGGAACCATCCCGACGCTCCCGTCGCCCTGATCGGCGCGCCGCTGAACGAGCGGTCGCTGACGCCCGGCCGCTGCGACCTGGGCCCCAAGGCTCTACGCGCCGTCCTGCCGCGCCTGTCCACCTATGACGTCGAGACGGGGCTGGAACTGGAGATCAAGGTCCATGACGCCGGCGACGTGGCGCTGAAGGCCGTCTCGCCGTTCGACGCCTTCGAGCCGTTGCGCGCCGCCGTGGCGGCGCAGGCCCACCGCGCCCTGACCATCCTTGTCGGCGGCAACAACGCCATCACCCGGCCGGGCGTTCACGCCCTGGGCCTGGACCGCGTCGGCGTCCTGACGCTGGACGCCCATTTCGACCTGCGCGACACGGACCAGGGCCTGACCAACGGCAATCCGATCCAGGCCCTGCTGGACGACGGCATGGACGGTCATCGCATCAGCCAGGTCGGCCTCGCCCCCTTCGCCAACACCCGCCGCGCCCATGAAAAGGCTGAGGCCGCAGGTATCAGCGTCCGCACCGCCCGCGAATGCCGTCAGCGCGGTCTGGCGACCGTGGTGGTCGAGGAACTGGAGCGCCTATCGTCCCTGTGCGAGGTCATCTACGTGGACTTCGACATCGACGTCATCGACCGCAGCCAGTGGCCCGCCAGTCCCGGAGCCCGTCCCGGCGGGGTCTCGGTCCACGACTTCTTCGACGCCGCCCGCGCCATCGGCGCCCATCCCAAGGTCCGCGCCGTAGACCTGACCGAATACGACCCCTCGCTGGAAGTCGGCGACCTCGGCTCCCTGACGGCTGGACGCTGGTTCTGCGAAATCCTGAGCGGAGTCGTCGCGCGATGAACTCCACTTCCGCTCATCCCCGCGGCGGCCGGGACCCAGGGCTTTGGCGTGCAGACGCAGCCATTGAGATTGTGTGTGCGACTATCCTGAAACCTCAGCGTCTCGCTGGACAGTACTGGGTCCCCGCCTCCGCGGGGATGAGCGGAAAAAGCTGATGATCCTCGCCGACCGTCTCATCACCGATTGCCACGTCGCCGCCATGACCGAGGGCGGTGAGCCTTATGGCGCGATCGAGGACGCCGCCATCCTGATCCAGGACGGGCGCATCGTCTGGGTCGGGCCGCGTGCGGACCTGCCTGTGCACAAGGCTGTGGAAACCGACAGCCTGGGCGGCCGCTGGGTCACGCCGGGCCTGATCGACTGCCACACCCATCTGGTCTTCGGGGGCGACCGCTCGGGCGAGTTCGAGCGGCGGCTGGAGGGCGCGACCTATGAAGAGATCGCGCGCGCCGGCGGCGGCATCGTCTCGTCCGTGCGCGCCACGCGCGAAGAGAGCGAGGACCAGCTCTACGCCTCGGCCCTGGCGCGGTTGGAGGGGCTGAAGGCCACGGGCGTCACCACGGTGGAGATCAAGTCCGGATACGGACTGGATCACGACAGCGAGCTGAAGATGCTGCGCGTCGCCCGCCGCATCGGGCGCGAGGCCGGGGTGCGGGTGCGCACCTCCTACCTGGGTCTGCACGCCGTCCCGCCGGAGCACAAAGCCGACCGCGTCGTCTATGTGGACAAGGCTGTGGACGAAATCCTGCCCGCCGCCCACGCCGAGGGCCTGGTCGATGCGGTGGACGCCTATTGCGAGCCCATCGCCTTCTCGGTCGAAGAGGTCAGCCGCCTGTTCGACAAGGCCGAGGCGCTGGGCCTGCCGGTCAAGCTGCACGCCGACCAGCTGTCGGACGGCGGCGGCGCGGCCTTGGCCGCTCGCTATCAGGCCCTGTCCGCCGACCACATCGAGCACACGACGGAAGAGGGCGTGAAGGCCATGGCCGAGGCGGGCGTGGTCGCGGTCCTGCTGCCTGGCGCCTTCCTGATGCTGCGCGAGACGCAGCTGCCGCCCGTCGCCCTGCTGCGCCGACACGGCGCGCGCATGGCGGTGGCGACCGACTGCAATCCCGGCACCTCGCCGGTCGCCTCGATGACGGCGGCGCTGAACCTGGCCTGCGTCCAGTTCCGCCTGACCCCGGAAGAAGCCATAGCCGGCGCCACCCGCCACGCCGCCCGCGCCCTGGGGTTGCAGGACGAGGTCGGAACCATCGAGGTCGGCAAGGCCGCCGATCTGGCCGTCTGGGACATCACCCGCCCGGCCGAGCTCTGCTACTGGCTGGGCGCGCCTCTGCTGCATCGACGCTACCTCGGTGGTGAAATCACCTAAAAGTAGCATTTTATAGTTATGTTAATCTATGGTTGTTCGCGGGGAGGCCGACAATCCATGGATGCAGACGACTTCATTCGCCGCTGGTCCGAGGCGCCGATCAGCGAGCGCGCCCACTATCAGACCTTCATCGCCCAGCTGTGCAGGGTGATCGGCGTCGCGGCGCCGGATGATGAGCGAACAGGCGATCTCGACTATTGCTTCGAGCGACCTGTGAAGTTTTTGCACGAGGACGGGGGCAGCCACCCCGGCTACATCGACTGCTACCGGCGCGGCGCCTTCGTGCTGGAGGCCAAGCAGTCAGGCAAGCGCGGGGCAGGCGGGGCGCTGGACCCGCAACCGCAACTGGCCCTGTTCGGCGGGCGGGGCCGCAAGGTCGCGCCGCCGTCGTCCAGCACGCTGGAAACCCTGATGCGCAACGCCAAGCGGCAGGCCGAGAATTACGCCAAGGCCCTGGACGAGTGGCCGCCCTTCATCGTCGTCGTGGACGTGGGGCGCGCCATCGAGTTGTGGTCCGACTTCGGCCGACAGGGAAAGGCCTACGCCCCGTTCCCTGATCGCGCCCGCTATCGCATCGATATGGAGCATCTGCGCGACGAGGCGGTGCGGGATCGCCTGAGGCGCGTCTGGTCCGATCCTATGAGCCTGGACCCTGCCGCCCGCGTGGCCGAGGTGACGACCGATATCGCCGCGCGGCTGGCCTGGCTGGTGCGCTCTATCGGCGGACGTGTCGCTATCGGCGCGGATGGACGCCCTGACCCGGTCGCCAAGGCGGCGCGGGCCAATCAGACGGCCCTGTTCGTCATGCAGTGCATTTTCGCCATGTTCGCCGACAGCGTCGGCCTGATCGAGGACAAGGGCTTCCGCCGCTTTCTGGAAAGCTATCGCGGCCACGCGGACCAGTTTCATCTGGGGGCCGGCGATTTTTTCCGCCGCATGGACGAGGGCGGGCACTGCTCGGCCATTCGCCAGACCCTGCGCCGCTTCAACGGCGGTCTGTTCCGCCACGCCGCGGCCCTGCCGATCACCGAGGACGAACTGGAGGCTCTGATCGCCGCCGCCCGGCGTGACTGGGCCTCGGTCGAGCCGGCCATCTTTGGGGCCCTGCTGGAGCAGGCGCTGGCGCCGGACGAGCGGACGGAACTGGGCGCTCACTATACGCCGCGCGCCTATGTCGAGCGCCTGGTCGAGCCGACGCTCATGGAGCCGCTGCGCGCCGACTGGGAGGCCGCCGAGGCCAGCGCCATCGGCCGCTATCTCGCCGGCGCTCACAAGGGGGCGCGCACGCTGGTGCGGGAGTTCCCCAGCGGCCTCTGCCGCCTCCGCGTGCTGGACCCCGCCTGCGGCACCGGCAACTTCCTTTATGTCGCCATGGGGCTGATGAAGGAGTTGGAGGGCGAGGTCCTGGCCGTCCTGGCTGAAATGGGCGAGGCGCAAGGGACCCTGGCGCTGGATGGACACACGGTCAGCCCGGAACAGTTCTGGGGGCTGGAGAAGAACGCCTATGCGGCCTGGATCGCCGAGATGGTCATGTGGATCGGCTACCTGCAATGGCATTTCCGGGTCTATGGCGACGCCAAGCCTTCCGAGCCGATCCTGCGCAATTTCGAGAAGATCCGGCAGACGGACGCCCTGCTGTCCTGGTCGCGCGAGGAGCTGGTTCGCGACGCCGTCGGGCGGCCGATCACGCGCGCGCGGCCCATATCTCGACCAGGGCGCAAGGACGGCGACGCGCCAGTCCTGTTTCCTGTGGCCGACGAACGTGAGGTCGTCCGCCTGATCGACCCGCGCCCGACGCCGTGGCCGGATGTCCATTTCATCATCGGCAACCCGCCCTTCATCGGCGGCAAGGATCTGAGGCGCGAACTGGGCGACGGCTATGTCGACGCCCTGTGGCACGTCCGTCAGGGACGGTTCCGCTCGGCCGACCTGGTGACGGCCTGGTGGGACCGGGCGGCGGACATCCTGACGGCCAAGGGCTCCAGCCTGCGTCGCTTCGGTTTCATCACCACCAACTCGATCACCCAGACCTTCTCGCGGCGCGTGCTGGAACATCACCTGAAAGGCGAGCCGGCGATGCGGCTGGTCTTCGCCGTGCCCGACCACCCCTGGATCAAGGGCGGCGACCGGGCCGCCGTTCGGATCGCCATGACCGTGGCCGAGCGCGGCGAGCCGGACGGGCAGGGGCGGCTGCTAAGCGTGGTCTCTGAGGCGGCGCTGCATACCGACGCGCCGGAGATCGTCCTCAGCGAGGAGCGCGGCGCCATCTCAGCTGATCTGACGGTGGGGGTGGACGTGACAGAGGCCGTCGAATTGAAGGCCAACGCCCTGCTGTGCTCGCCGGGGGTCAAGTTGCATGGCGCAGGCTTCATCGTCGCGCCGGATCGGGCGGCGGCTTTGTTGTCGGCGTCAGAGCCGGAAGCGGCCTCGCCCATCCGCGCCTATCGCAACGGCCGTGATCTGGCGGATCGTCCGCGCGGGGTGAACGTCATCGACCTGTTCGGCTGGGAGGAAGCCGAGGTAAGGCGACGCCACCCGGCCGTCTTTCAGCATCTTCTTGAGACGGTGAAGCCCGAGCGGGACCGCAACAATCGGGCTTCCTATCGCGACAACTGGTGGATCTTCGGCGAGCCGCGACGCGAGCTGCGACCGGCGATCGAGGGGCTGGGGCGCTATATCGCCACCGTCGAGACCGCCAAGCACCGCTGGTTCCGGTTTCTGGACGCGGACATCCTGCCGGACAACAAGCTGGTGGTGATCGCCAGCGACGACGCGGCGGTGCTGGGGGTTCTGTCGTCGCGCCTGCACCAGCAGTGGTTCGTCGCCAACTCGGCGCGGATTGGCGTCTATGACGGCGACGCCGTCTATGTGAAGGGCGCCTGTTTCGACGCCTTCCCCTTTCCTGACCTCGCGGGGCGGGGCGGCGCCGAGATCGCCGTCCTGGCGGACGAGATCGACGCCCTGCGGGTCCAGGTGCTGGGGCGGCATGATTTCCTGACCATGACCGGCCTCTACAATGCGCGGGCGCGGCTGACGGCGGGCGCGTCTCTGACCGAGGCCGAGCGCGTGGTGCATGAGGCAGGGTGCATCGGCTTGCTGGACCATCTGCATCAACGGCTGGATGCGGCTGTCCTGGGCGCCTACGGCTGGTCGGCGAACCTGTCGGCCCAGGAGGCGGTGGCGCGGCTGGTCGTGCTGAACCGCGAGCGATCTGTCGAGGAGGCGCGCGGCGAGGTGCGGTTCCTGCGCCCTGACTTCCAGGCGGGGCGCGTAAAGACCTCGCGTCGTCCGGTGCAGATCGAGGCGCCTTTGGATGTGGCCGCCAGCCTGCCGCTCTTGCCGGAAGCGCCGGGGCCCATGGCGTCTGCGCTGCTACACGCCTTGAGACAGGAGGGCGTGCCCGTGGGGCCGCGGGCCCTGGCCGCGCGCTTCGGCGGGCGGCGCGGGCGGCGGATGGAGGATCGCATCGAACAGACCCTCGCGGTTCTGGCCGTGGCGGGGTCGGTGCAGCGAACGGAGAGCGGCTGGTTCACCCCGCGTCGGATGTGATGCTAGCGTCGGCTTCTGGAATCGGGGGCGGGCGGCATGACGCAATCACAGACGGATGTCGTCATCCTGGGTGGGGGCCACAACGGGCTGGTCTGCGCCTTCTATCTGGCGCGGGCCGGGCTGAAGGTGACGGTGCTGGAGCGGCGCGGCGTGGTCGGCGGGGCGGCGGTGACTGAGGAGTTCCATCCCGGATTCCGCAACTCAACCGCCAGCTATACCGTCAGCCTGCTGAACCCGCGCGTCATCGCCGACATGGAGCTGGTCCGACATGGCCTGCGGGTGGTCGAGCGACGGGCGGCCAACTTCCTGCCCTTCGACGACGGGCGCTATCTGCTGACCGGCGAGGGGCGGACCCAGGCCGAGGTCGCCAAATTCTCGACCCGCGACGCTGAGCGCCTGCCCGACTATGAGGCGCGGCTGGAGACGGTCGCCGCCATCCTGCGCGACCTGATCCTGACCACGCCGCCCAATGTGGTGGAAGGCGGCTGGCTGGCGGCCTTGCCGGAGATGCTGAAGGCGGCGTCGCTGGGACGGCGGGTGTCGGGGTTGGGCCTGGCGGCGCAGCGCGATCTTCTGGACCTGTTCGCCAAGTCAGCGGGCGACTGGCTGGACGGCTGGTTCGAGAGCGACCCGATCAAGGCTCTGTTCGGTTTCGACAGCGTCGTCGGCAACTACGCCAGCCCCTATACGCCGGGTTCGGCCTATGTCCTGCTGCACCACGTCTTCGGTGAGGTGAACGGCAAGAAGGGGGCTTGGGGCCACGCCATCGGCGGCATGGGGGCGATTACCCAGGCCATGGCCGCCGCCTGCGCCGAGCAGGGCGTTGACATCCGACTGGACGCGCCCGTCGCCGAGGTGCTGACGGAAAAGGGCAGGGCGGTCGGCGCCGTGACCGAGGCGGGCGACGTGACCCGCGCCCGCGCCGTGGTGTCCAACCTGCACCCGCGCCTGCTGTTCGACCGCCTGGTCGATCCCGCCGTGGTCCCGGCGGACTTCACAGAACGGATGAGCCGCTACGCCTCCGGCTCCGGCACCTTCCGCATGAATGTGGCCCTGTCCGAACTGCCGCGCTTCACCGCCTTGCCGGGCGCGGGCGATCACCTGACGGCGGGCGTCATCATCGCGCCGTCGCTGGCCTATATGGATCGCGCGCATGCCGAGGCGCGGCTGAACGGCTGGTCGTCCAAGCCCATCGTCGAGATGCTGATCCCCTCGACCCTGGACGACAGCCTGGCGCCGCCCGGCCAGCACGTCGCCAGCCTGTTCTGCCAGCACGTCTCGTCCGATCTGGCGGACGAGCACCGCGACACGGTGGCCGATCTGATGATCGAGACGGTCGAGGCCCATGCGCCGGGGTTCAAGGCTTCGGTGGTCGGGCGGCTGGCGCTGGGGCCGCGCGATCTGGAGCGGCGTTTCGGCCTGATCGGCGGCGACATCTTCCACGGGCGGTTGACGCTGGATCAGCTGTTCAGCGCCCGGCCGGTGCTGGGCCACGCCGACCATCGGATGCCGGTTCCAGGTCTCAATCTGTGCGGTTCGGGCGCCCATCCTGGCGGCGGGGTGACGGGCGCGCCCGGCCACAATGCGGCGCGCGCCGTGCTGAAGGACGTCAAGCCAGGCTGATGCTCATGGCCTTCATCAGGGCGTCGCGGATGGCGCCTTCGGTAAAGGGCTTCTGGATGGTGGGGTGGCCACGCCAATGCTCAGGCAGACCCGCCTCGCCATAGCCGGTGGAGAAGACGAAGGGCACGCCGCGCGCCTTCAGCGCCTCGGCCACCGGAAACACCTCGCGACCGGCGACGTTGACGTCCAGCAGGGCGGCGTCCAGTCCGCCCTCGGTCGTGGCGGCCGTCAGGCCATCGTCGATGTTGGATTCCGGCCCGACCACGGCGCAGCCCATGTCCTCGAGAATGGTCTCCAGCAACATGGCCACCAGGGACTCGTCTTCGATCACCAGCACGCGACGGCCCTGCAAAGCGTTGGTCATGCGGCTTCCTTGTTCAGCGGAATGGTGATTTCGGCGGTGAAGCCGTCATCGCGGTAATGCATCCGGACCGTGCCCGCCAGATCGTGCCGCACGTTGCGCTCGATCAAACGACTGCCGAAGCCTCTGCGTTCCGGCGGCGCCACCGAGGGGCCGCCCATCTCGCGCCAGATGATGCCGAGGTGCGGATCATTCAGGTCGGCCACGGACCAGTCGACCAGCACGCGCCCGTCGCCTGGCGACAGGGCGCCATATTTAGCGGCGTTGGTGGCCAGTTCGTGGAAGATCATGCCCAGTGATACGGCCATGGCCGGGTCCAGCGCCACGTTCGGTCCGTTCAGGGTCAGTCTGTGCAGGCCGTGGGCCGTGGTTTCGTGCTCCAGAACCGCGCGCAGGTCGGCGCCTTCCCAATGGCTGCGGGTCAGCAGGTCGTGGGTGTGCGACAGCGACAGGATGCGCGACTGGAAGGTCTCGGCGAAGGAGCGCGGGTCCTCGTGCGAGCGCGCGGTCTGCATGGCGATCGACTGGACCGTGGCCAGGGTGTTCTTCACCCGGTGGTTCAACTCGTCGATCATCAGCTTCTGACGTTCGACGGCCATGACCGTGTCGGTCACGTCGTGCCCCTGGACGAAGACGCCGACGATCTCTCCGCCGTCGTTGCGGATCGGCTGGTAGATGAAATTCAGATAGCGGGTCGCCAGCAGACCGTTGGGAGTCTGCTGCAACTGCACGGGACTCTGGCGTCCCTGGAAAGGCTCGCCCGTCGCCAGGACCTCGTCGAGGAAGTCGTAATATCCCTGACCCGCCAGTTCGGGCAGAGCTTCGCGAATGGGCTTTCCGATCACTTCACGGTGGCCGATCAACTGACCATAGGCGCCATTGTGCAATTGAACCACGTGCTCGGGGCCGTTCAGAACGGCGACAAAGCCCGGCGTCTGCATGAACATGTCCAGCAGTTGCCGTCGTTCCGTCTCCAGTCGGCGATTGTCAGCCTGCACGCTCATGGCGCGGCGGAACATGCCGCCGCCGATCAGACTGTCCAGGGCCGAGACGTTGTCTTCCGGCCTCAGCCGACCGACCTGGCGGCGCAGCCGCTCCAACTCGGTGATGTCGCTGGTGTGTTGAAGGATATGGGTGACCCGGCCCGCCGCGTCCTTGATCGGCGTGTGTGTGCAACTCCAGTAGCGGTCGTCATACAGGATCGAGCCGTCATCCTGCTCGATCGGGATCGGGTAGTGGAGCACCGCCAGATTGTCCGGTTGTCCCGTCGTCAGCACCTTGTCGAACGACGCGGCCAGTTGGCGGGCGTTTTCGGGCGCTTCCTCTCCCGGCCCGGCGTCGAACGCCTGCATTACGGGCTGACCCAGAAGGTCCTCGCGGCGGCGATGGGTCACGTCCAGATAGGCCTGGTTCATGCCCGCATAGCGAAGCTGAGCGTCCAGCAGCATGTAGGGGTTGGGCGAGGCGTCGAACGCTGCGACCAGATCGATTGTCTTGGCGAGTGTTCGCAATCCTGTCCCCCAGCATTCTCCACCCTAACGCCGGCGGCGCACAAAGGGTGCGTGTTCCTGCCGCGAAAAATCAGGGAATGTCTAGCGGTGGCGCCGAATTGTGAAAACGAGCGTTTTTATTTCGCCCTTCTAGGCGTTGGCGCCGAGAGTATCCGCCAGGGTCCAATACATGGGCTTGGGGCTGTAGGAGTCGTCATAAGGCAGGCCCCGATTCACGCCACGAGAGGCCCTGACGTGGCTGTCGACCTGCTCGGTCAGCCAGGAAAACTTGTCCGTCAGGCCCCAGGTCACCACGCCGCGCACCTCGGGGAAGGCCAACATGACGTCGAGATAGCGGCGGGTTTCGTCGGCCACCTTCTGATCGCGCGCGGCCGTCGTATGGGCAGCGTTTGTCTCCTTGACGTCCAGTTCGGTCACGGTGATGTCCAGGCCCAGATCGATCAGGGCCTTGGTCATTTCCTGCAGGCCGGCGGCGTCGATCGGCCCCTTGGACAGGTCGAGGTGGGCCTGAACCCCGACGCCGTCCAGCGGGACGTCGGCGGCGCGCAAACGACGGGCCAGGGCGACGAAGGCCTGACGACGCGCCTTGTCGACCGGGTTGCCGTACTCGAAACCGTAGTCGTTGATGACCAGATGGGCATTGGGGGCGTGCGCCCGCGCCTCATCCATCGCCCGTTCGATATAGGTCGGGCCAAAGGCGCGGAAGAAGGTATTGCGGCGCAGGTTGCGCGCTCCCGCCTCGGTGTCGATGGGCTCGTTGATCACGTCCCATTCCTCGATGCGCGATCCGTATCGGCCCAGCACGCGCGAGAAATGTTCGGACATCAGCCGCCAGTCGCGTTGGCTCAGCATTTCGCGCTTGGCCCAGTCGGGCGTGCTTTGGTCCCACAGCAGTGTATGGCCGCGCACCCGCAGGCCGTTTTCATCGGAGAAGGCCAGAAGATCGTCGACAGGGGTGAAGTTGAACTGCCCCTTGCGCCATTCGAGCGAGTTCCATTTCAGATGAATCTCGGGTGTCAGGACCTCGCAGTCGCGCAGCACGGCGGCGCGCAGAGCCTTGTCCTGACGCAGATGTTCGGCGCGGGCGGCGGCGCCGAAGTAGCGGCCGCCGCTGCGGGCCGCGCGGGACAGGGACGGAACGGAAGCGGATGCGTCGGGCAGGGCGGCGCCTTCCCCCTCGGGCCTTGCCCAGACCCCGTGTGGCGTAACGGACAAGGCCGGAACCAGCGCAAGGCCGGTCAATATGGACCGTCGTGACGGAAGCGTCAGCATACTGCGCTCAACCTTCTCAAGCTACGGAGAAGAACAAGCGCTATTCGTTAGGCCTCCGAAGATAATACGGAGTTAACAATTGCTGATGGGTGATTTTAGGGCGGGAATGCAGTCGTCATTGGGCCGCCTCTTAAGGTGAAGCTTGTGGATGTTCTGGCGGCAATGTCGCTTAGAGGGGTTTCAGCTCGATCCAGAACTAGAAGCTGCGATAGAAGCCGACGCGGACATAGCCGTCGGAATCCCGGTCGTCCCCGTCGCTGAAGCCGGCCGAGATCTGGAATTCCGCCTGTTCGCCGACCTTCACGCCCAAGACAGGGCCGATGCGATAAGCGCTGTAGTTGGAATCGCCGTCCGCGCCGATTTCAACGCCCGCCCGGAGACGGCCCGAAGAACCGACGGTGTGCGTCAGGCTGGCCTGGGCGTCATAGTCGTCCAGCTGGAAGCCATAGGAGCCGTACCAGTCGACCCGCCAGGGGCCGGACACATGCCCGCCGTCAGCGCTGACCATCATCTCGCCCTGACCGCCGTCGCGGCGGTTGCCGGGGTCGCCGGGGCTGAGGTCGGTGTCGACGTAGCGATAGCCCAGGCCCACGCTGCCCCAGGTTGGCCCCGACCCGAAGCGATAGACCAGTTCCGCCTGGGCTCCGGTGAAGTCCGCGTCGATGGTGACGGGGCCGTTCTGGTAGTCATAGCCGCCGGTATAGACCACGCCGCGCACGGCCCAGCCCTTGCCGTCGACCGGGCCGGGCAGGCCGACCGTGGCGCCGAGGTAGGCGGAGTCCGCGACATCCAGCTTGCCGCCGGCGAAAACCGTCACGTCGCTCTGCGCCGCGGCGGTCCCGGCCCATCCGGTCGCGCCCAGCGCGATGAGGGCGGCGGCGAATGAGGTTTTCGATGCAAGGCGACGCGGTTGGTCGGTCATGAACATTCCCTAACGATAGTATCGAGCGCGTCGCTTTGCCAGCGACGCCGAGGAAGGCGCTTCAGCTAAGCTGGCTCATTTTGGTTAATACTTTCAGACGACCAGTTTTCCTCTCGCCAGTTCGGCCAGGCACTCAGCGCTGCGATCGACCGGGGCCTTGGTCCGCGACACCCAGGCGATCAGTTCCTCCATGCCGGTGTCCATGTCGCGTTCGGGCTTGAAGCCGTAGGCGCGCTCGATCTTGGAGATGTCGCCGAAGCAATGCCGGATGTCGCCGACGCGGTATTTGTTGAGCACCTCGGGGGCGATGTTCTTGCCCAGCAGGCGGGCCAGGACGGCGGCGATCTCGTTGATCGAAATCGGAGCGCCGCTGCCGACGTTGAACACGTCCCAGCTCTCCTGCTGGCTGTCCAGAACGGTGGCGAAGGCGCGGGCGACATCCTGAACATGGACGAAGTCGCGCATCTGGCGGCCGTCCTCGAACACCAGCGGCGGTTGGTCGTTCAGCAGCCGCGATATGAAGATGGCGGCGACCCCGGTGTAGGGATTGCTGAGCGCCTGGCGCGAGCCATAGGCGTTGAACAGGCGCAGCGCGACTGTGGGGATTTGCAGCGCTCGCCCGACCGAGAGGAACATCTCCTCATGATCGCGCTTGTTGACCGCATAGATGGAGTTGGGCTGCAGCAGCTTGTCTTCCGCCGTGGGGACGGGTTCCAGTTCCTCGCCGTCGATCATGACCTCCCACTGGCGCGCCTCCAGTTGAGCATGGGGGCGGACATCGGCGGTGACGTGGGCGTGGGTCGAGGGGCGGACGTAGTCGCCCTCGCCATAGATCGACATGGACGAGGCCACGGCGATCCGTTCAACCTTATGCGGTTTCTGGGATAGGACCTCCAGCATGACGGCGGCGGCCATGACGTTGTTGCGCGTATAGTCGACGATATTGGTCATGCTCTGGCCAACCCCGACCGAGGCCGCCAGGTGGGCCAGGTGGGTCACGCCATCCAGCGCGGCCTCGAACACGCCTTCGTCCAGGATGTCGCCCCGGATGCGGCGCGCGCGCGGGTCGAGGTAGATGGGCCAGCCGTCGGCGTCCATTTCGCCGTCGCCGTGAACCTGGGGCGACAGGCTGTCGAGCACGCTGACGCGATAGCCGCGCGCCAGCATGGCGTCGACCAGATGGGAGCCGATGAAGCCGGCGCCGCCCGTGATCAGAATATGCTTGTCCATGACCGCATCCGCTCAATGGTCGTGACGGAGGACGCCGAACTGATCCAGTTTGGACCGCACGAGCGTATTGTTGGCGTCGATCTTTTCGGTGCGCTGCCAGACCTGACCGCTGTCCTTCAGATACATGACGAAGCCGAGCGTCAGCGGGATGATCCAGACGCACCACCAGATCATGACGAAGACCGGATTGACCATCAGCATATAGCCGATGCGATCGGTGGTGCGCTCCAGCACCAGTCCGGTGCGCGTCCAGGTCCGCATGTAGAGGCCGACGATCAGCATGGTGAAGGCGATGATGTTGAACACCGACAGCACCACCAGCCACATGGGCAGGGCGTTGTCGCCGGTGAAGAACCGCCAGGCCGCCCAGACGCCCAGCGGGATGCCCAGGGTGTTCACCCACAGGGACATGCAGGGCAGGAAGTTCATCCAGGCGCGGACGCGCTCGCCGAAGGTGAAGTCCATTTCCCTGAGCGGCGAGCCCAGACTCTGGAAGAAGCCGGCGACCCAGCGTTTCCTCTGCGTGACGCCCTCGCTGAAGGTCTCGGGCACTTCTTCGATCAGGGAGCTTTCGATGATGCCGAGCGTCTTGCCGTTCTTCCAGAATCGTTCGCCGACTTCAGGGTCCTCAATGGTGATCCAGGGATGGAAACCGCCCAGGGCGATCAGGTCGTCGGCCTTGAAGAACAGGCCCTTGCCCAGGACCCAGAAGGGCTGTTTGGGGTCCGACAGGTGGCCGTATTTGGCGCCGTCCCAGGTCATGTGGTCGAAGGCGTGGAAGGCGGCGGCCAGGCTGGCGTTCAGGTTGCCGGCGACATTGCGCGCCTGAAGCACGTCATACTTCTGCAGGCCGATGGCGGCGGCTTTGAAGTGGTCGGCGGGGGGGCAGCTGTCGGCGTCGATGTAGGCGATCGTCAGATTGGTCTTGTCGCGATGCGTTTCGGCGACCTGATACAGGGCGTAGATCAACTGCCGCGTCTTCTTGGGCGG
This sequence comes from Brevundimonas sp., assembly GCA_022712235.1. Classification (GTDB taxonomy): domain Bacteria; phylum Pseudomonadota; class Alphaproteobacteria; order Caulobacterales; family Caulobacteraceae; genus Brevundimonas. The sequence continues at coordinate 16,118 of JALAGW010000123.1, forward strand.
CAGGTCCTTGGACCCGGCGCGCTTGCCCTTGTGCCACCAATAGGCCTTGGGGTTGGCGTCCCAGGCGTTCCAGACCACGTCCCAACGCGGGTCGGTGGTGGCGGGCACCTCCAGAATCTCGACGAAGGGAACGGCCTTCGTCAGCCGCTGCAGGCTGGCGATGGTCTCGGCGTCGTTGGCGTTGGGAATGGCCACGACCCGATAGCGGCTGCGCGGATAGTCGAGCTTGGCCAGGGAGGTGAAGGTCGTCTCCATCGTCCGCTCAAGTTCGCGCAGGACCGGATAGAGCAGAACGATGAAGGGCAGTTCGGCCTCTGTCGCGGGCAGGGGATCGTCCATGTCCACGCTGTTCACCTTGAGCGTACGGAAATACATCTCCAGCATGAAGCAGCCCAGGTAGAGAATCTGGGATATGGCGAACAGCCAAACGAGAAGGGTTGGAAGGCCGCTATCGTAGGTTTGCATCGAATGTCCCGCCCAGAGTATCCGTGTTAATTCTTCGTCTTACATTCGTCTTACATTCGTCTTACATTCGTCTTACATTCGTCTTACATTCGTCTTACATTCGTCTTACATTCGTCTTCTGTCGTCTTCTCGGTCTTGGGTTTGTTTATTCTCAGGATGCGAGCGCGCTGGTCGAATTGCGTCCACTGTTTTTCATTTCTTCGGCGAAGTAGGCGATGGTTCGGGAGAGTCCGTCGTGCAGAGGCACCTGCGGCGACCAGTTCAGCCGCGCCAGGGCGCGCGAAATGTCGGGCTTGCGCCGACGGGGATCGTCCACCGGAAGCGGATGATAGACGATCTTGGATCGGGACTTGGCCATCGCCAGAATCTGCTCGGCCAGTTGCTTGACGGTGGTTTCATTCGGGTTGCCGATATTGATCGGCCCGTCGATGTCCTCGCCGGCGTTCATCAGGCGGATGAAGCCTTCGACCAGATCATCGACGAAGCAGAAGGAACGGGTCTGCTCGCCGCTGCCGTAGATGGTGATGTCCTCGCCCATCAGGGCCTGGACGATGAAGTTGGAGACCACGCGCCCGTCGTCGGGGTGCATGCGCGGGCCATAGGTGTTGAAGATCCGCACGATCCGCGTCGTCAGCCCATGCTGGGCGCCGAAGTCCGTAACCAGGGTCTCCGCGAACCGTTTTCCTTCATCATAGCAGGAGCGGGGGCCGACCGTGTTGACGTTACCTCGGTAGTTCTCGGTCTGAGGATGAACTTCGGGGTCGCCATAGATCTCTGATGTAGAGGCTTGGAAGAAACGCGCCCTGTCTGTCGCGGCTCTGTTCAGAAGATTGAGCGTTCCCAGTGAGCATGTCAGAGCCGTTTTGACGCGATCATACTGATAGTGAACCGGAGAGGCCGGGCAGGCCAGGTTGTATATTTGGTCGACCTTGGGAAGGTCGTTCGGAAGCGGCGCGTTGATGTCGTGGTTGAGAAGGGAAAATCGTCCAGAGGATTCCAGGTGCGCGACGTTCTGTGGTCTTCCTGTGTGGAAGTTATCGACGCAGATAACGAAGTGTCCGTTTTCCATTAGTCGAGTGCACAGGTGTGATCCAAGAAATCCGGCGCCTCCTGCAACAATGATTGTTGCATTGTGCATATCGCCAAAGGCATCATGACGATTGTAGAAATGACGATTTTCAACCATCTCTTACGATCCTAAATGATCACGTATCTTTATTCTATCTTGTTCACGGTAACGACTGCATTCATCCAATGCGCGAATTTCGAAAAGGGTAAGCGGCGCGTTAAGACCCTGTTAACCAATGATGCGAACTTGGGTTCCTTTACAATCGGACGGAAATGCGGCGAAGCTTCACGGCGGCGTTGCACAGGTCCGACGCAGGCGCTGACCTGAGCCGTCGAAAAGGCGCACTTGCTCGCGCCGGCCGTGCGGCTAGGCGCGGCGCCGCCACGTCGCGGGTCCGCCGATTGGACGTCCTGGAAACGGATGGATCAGGCGGCCTGAACGCCGTCGACAGCTGCGACAACGCCGAAAGCCAGCGGCTCGAAGACATGCTCGGCCAGGTGCCGCACCACCGGGGCCGCCACCCCGTCGCCGGTCAGGTGATATGCGTCGCTGTATTGCCGGGGCAGGACATAGCTGTCCTTCAGCCCCATCAGCCGCGCCGTCTCGCGCGCAGAGATCAGGCGCGAACGGATACGGCGGCCCTCGACCACCAGGATGACCTGACGACTGGAGCCGCCCGCAGGCGTCCTCAGGCAGCCGGCCACGTCGTCAAAGCGGACTTCGGCGCGCTGGACCTTGGCTCCGGTCTCATCCACGCGGGTCCGGCGATAGACGCCGCCGACCATGCGGCGCCCGGCGCGCTTGGCCGCGGCGACCTTGGCCAGGTGGACCGGCGACATCATGTCGAGCAGCTTCCTGGTCTCGGCCTGGGTGTGCCAGGCGACGCTGGTCGGGCGGTCCTCGATGATGTCGGCGAAGGTGGTGATGCGGCGCTCTGGCGTCGGCACGTTCCACCACAGCAGGTGCTCGCGCACATCCTCGGGCAGGTTGACGACCGCGCGACGCAGGGCGCGGGTATGGAAGGGCTCGATGGGTTCGGGCGACAGCAGTTCGGACGCGACCTCCACATCGGCGCGGACGCCGATGACGAACAGACGCGGGCGCGACTGGGGCACGAACAGGTCGGCGTTGATGACCAGGGCGCCGTAGCGATAGCCCGCCTCGGCGAAGGTCCGGCAGATGGCCTCGAAATCCTTGCCGCCGTGCGACGTCAGGGCGCCGCAGACGTTCTCGACCGCCACCATGCGCGGCGCGCGGTCATCCTTGATCAGGCCGTGGATCAGGTCCCAGAAGGCGTAGAAGGTGCCGGACCGCTCTCCCTTCAGGCCCGCCCCGGCGCCGGCCAGCGACAGGTCCTGACAGGGGAAGGAGCCCCACATCATATCGGCCGTCCCCGGTAGCTGCGCCGCGTTCAGCGCGCGAATGTCGCCGACCGTCAGCTCGCCGCCCGTGCCCCAGTTGGCCTGATAGGAAAAACCCTTCTTGGCGTCGAAATCATTGGCGAACAGGCAGGTCCAGTCGGCGCCCAGGCCGGCGCGAACCATGCCGCCGCCGGCGAAGAA
>JALAGW010000124.1 GCA_022712235.1 Brevundimonas sp.
CTTCGACACCGGCCGCGTCATGCTGCTGTCGGGTAAAAGCAACTGGGTCTCCCACCCTGACGCCGCCCTGCGCACCAAGCCCTATACCGAAGCAAGAGCCGAGGATGTGCGAACCGTTTTGACCAGCGGCCAGGCGACGCGGCTCAACGGTCTGCGCGATCTGGGGAATGAGCGTATCGAGCGTCTCGTGAGCCCCGTGCCCTTCGGCGGCTTGAACACGACCTGGGCCCTGGTGACCGACATTCCCTCCGCTGCGATCAACGGCCCGGCCGATCGCCTGGCGGTCGCTATGATGATCGGCGGCCTGGTGATCCTTGGCCTGGTGCTGGGCGCTCTGTTCTTTGTGACCGACCGCGTCGTGCGCCGCCCCCTGGCTCAGCTTACGGCATCGGTCGGCGCCCTGAACGCCGGCCGCTACGAAGACCCGGTCAAGGGAACCTCCAGCACCGATGAAGTGGGCGGCATCGCCCGCGCCCTCGAAGGCTTCCGACACGACCTGGCCGAAACGGGCCGCCTGCGCGCCGAACAGGAGCGTGACCGGGCGCACGCCGAAGCCGAGCGTCAACGCAATGAAGCGATCCGACAAGCTGCGGAGGAGGAACAGAAGTTCGTCGTGGCCTCGGTCGGCGAGGGCCTGTCGCGCCTGTCGGACGGCGATCTGGGCTATCGGCTCGAGACCGCCTTCCCGCAGGACTATCGCAAGCTGCAGGATGACTTCAACACCGCCATGGGCCGCCTGGAAGACACCATGTCGGCCATCATCGGCAGCGCCGGCGGCATCCGCTCGACCACGTCCGAGATCAGCCAGGCGGCCGACGACCTGTCGCGCCGCACCGAGCAGCAGGCCGCCTCGCTGGAGGAGACCGCCGCCGCCCTGGAGCAGGTCACCACCACCATTCGCCATGCTTCCGACGGCGCCGAACGGGCGCGCGGCATCGTCGAAGCGGCGCGCGGCAACGCCACCCGCAGCGGCGAGGTCGTCAGCGAGGCGGTCGCGGCCATGCACGACATCGAGGCCTCGGCCCAGCAGATCGCCCAGATCACAAGCGTCATCGACGAGATCGCCTTCCAGACCAATCTTCTGGCCCTGAACGCCGGCGTCGAAGCCGCCCGCGCGGGGGACGCCGGTCGCGGCTTCGCCGTCGTGGCTTCGGAAGTCCGCGCCCTGGCTCAGCGCTCGGCCGAAGCGGCCAAGGAGATCAAGACCCTCATCGGCGCGAGCACCGAGCGGGTCAACCAGGGCGTCAAGCTGGTGGACGGCACCGGCGAGGCGCTGACCCGCATCATCGCCGAAGTGGCCGAGATCAACGGTCTCGTGTCCGACATCGCCGCCTCAGCGCGCGAACAGGCGACCGGTCTGGCCGAAATCAACACCGCGGTGAACCAGATGGACCAGATGACGCAGCAGAACGCCGCCATGGTCGAGCAGTCCACAGCCGCCAGCCACTCCCTGGCCCAGGAAGCGGGCAGCCTGGCCGATATGATGGGACGTTTCCGTATCCGGCAAAGCGTGGCGAAGGCGCCCGCCGCCGCGCCCGGCCGCACCCCATCGCCCCAACAGAGCGCGACGCCGCGCGTAGTCGCCGCGCTCAGAACGGTAGGCGGACGAAACATCTCCGTCGCCGCAGCGGAAGCCGACTGGGAAGAATTCTGAGCCCCGTCCGAATCCGGACGACCACCCGAGATCGGGGCTGACGAGGCGACTTCGTCCTCGCCAGCCCTTTCGAGTCTCTAGAAGCTGGCCTTCAATCCCGCCGTGACGCGTGCATCGCCCAGCGGGGCGTCGAGATCATGATAGCGCAGGTCCGCCGTCAGGTGGTCCGTCAGGGCATAGGCCGCGCCCAGATTCCAGGCAGCGTAATCGCCGCTGACATCGAGCCACTGGCGCCCCACCGCGCCCGAGATGGTCCAGCGCTCGGCCGGGACGAAGGCGGCGTTGGCTTCGACATAGGTCGCCTTCTCGTCCGCGCCGAAATAGTCGAATGAATGATAGACGGCTGCGCCCAGGGTGGCCGGTCCGAAAGCGCGTGAGACCAGCGCCTTGAATTCTACGTAGTTGTAGTCCGCCCCATCCGGCTCGCCCGCATAGAAATAGCTGCCGGCGCCCAGGTCCAGAGCGTAGCCCCCGACTTCCGTCCGGTATCCTCCATAAAGGTCGATTTCGGCGTCCGTACCATCGCCGAAGTCCACATTGGACGCCCAGGTCCCCAGATAGAAACTATTGAGCTCCAGATCGACCCCGCCCTGCAGAGCCGCGCCTCCGTCCGTCTGACTTGCACCGCGGAAAACATAGTCGTTGACCACGCCCAGATTGAACCCAATGTCGGGTTGAGTCTGAGCCTCAACCGAGCCTGCAGCAAACACGGCCAGCGCCGAGGCGCAGGCGAAAACCAACTTCATAAAATCATCCCCGAATGTCCGATGTCTCCCTCTTCTGTGCGCACAGAATTATTGAGGAAAATTCATCAGGATCGCGACGATGGACGGCCGCTCCGATCCTGGAGCGGCCGTTTCATTTTGAGGGTTGAAAGCTCAGGCGGCGGGCTTGGGCGCATCGGGCCCGCCCTCGGGGATGTCGTCCAGTTCGCCTTCCCACTTGGCGACCACGGCGGCGGCGACGGAGTTGCCGACCACGTTGGTGGCCGAGCGGCCCATGTCGAGCAGGTGATCGACGCC
>JALAGW010000125.1 GCA_022712235.1 Brevundimonas sp.
GTCATGGAATCGCCGTCGATGGTCAGGCTGAACAGGCTGTCCTTGCGGGTCGGCAGGTCGGTCTGATCCCAGCCCTCGGCCAAGGGCAGGCCCGCGTCGTCGAAGAAGCCGTCGGCGCCCGCCTTGGCCAGGCCCAATAGGGGGATGGAACGGTCCTCGGCCGGGGCGTCGTCGGCCAGGGCGGCGAAGGCGCCGAGGGAGGTCCCTGTCGCCTCCAGCACGCGGGTCAGGCTCTCGGTCGAGGGCCAGCGCGGACGGGGCGGTTCGCCCGGACCGAAGCGCTTGGAGGGGTTGAAGCTGGTGGCGTCCAGGCCCGCGCGGCGCGCCAGCCCCGACGGCGATGTGCCCTCACGATGCGCCAAGGCGTCGAGGGCCTTCCAGAGCTTGGCGTGGGAGAGGGGCATGGCCCTGCATGCTATCGCAAGGTGATAGGAATATCCACCTAGTCGACGTCCTGGCCGATGGCGCGGCGCTCCTGCCAGGCCCAGAAGGTGCCGATGGCGATCGCCAGCATGATGCCGTAACCGGTCATGTTGACCACGGTGTAGAAGGCCGAGATCGGCGTGCGCAGGTGCAACATGATCATGACGTGGCTGGTGACGACCAGCAGTTGCAGCGCGCAGGCCCAGACCGGCCAGGAGCGCGGCGCCTTCCAGACCATGGCGACGAAGACCAGCAGCATGGCCACGTCGATGGCGAACATGGCCCATTGAACGCCGAAAAGCCCGGCATTGCTCTGGACCAGCACTGACGCGAACCAGCCGAAGGCGAAGGTGCCGGCGCCGATCTTTTCCGGCTGGCCCCCTTTAAGGAAGGCGAACAGCGCTATCGCGCCTACGAAAACCGCACCGACATAGCCAGCAATGGTCTCGAACAACGAACGCCCCCATCGTCAGATGACAATGGGGGCGAACATACAGCAAAGTTCCCAGGAACCGGAGAGCCGATCCCCAAGGTTACGGGAATTTCACGCGACGCGCAGGTGGTCGCCCTTGCGGGTCATCGGACGGTCATCCCACTCGTCCGGCTTGTTGACCGGGCCCACGGCGTAGGTGCCGTAGCCGAGGCGACGGTGATCCTTCTGCAGCTCGGCGTGGCAGGCCACGACGGCGTCGCGGGCGGTGCTGAGGGCCATGATGGCTTCGACCTCCTTGGCCTGCGAACCGGCGGCGGAGACCGGCGAAAGCGACAGAGCGGCGCGAGCGCCGATCATGGCCTGAACCAGGGTGGTGGCGTGGGTGATGGCGTCATCCACCGCCTTCTCGGTGGCGTACAGTTCGCCGGCGACGCCAGCGATCACTTCAGTGCGGTCCATGGCTTTACCCCTCAATAAAGAAATACCGTCATTTCTTAACGCGTATTAAGGGTGTTTGGTAGAGATTTGTTTACCAAGGGTTACATTTCAACCTATGGTGAATTGTCGTTTCCTCAGGTTGAAACGTCGTCGCCGTCGAGCAGGAAGTGCGCGGTCAGGGCGGCGATGGGTTGGTCGCGGCCCTGTTGCCAGGCTTCGGCGGTGACGTGGGCGACGCGCCGTCCGGCCTTGTTGATCCGCGCCTGGGCGAAAACGTCCGTTGGACGGCCCGAGCGCAGATAGGCCACCGTGACATTGATCGGGCGGGGCAGGCGCAGACGGGGATAGCTGAGCGAGACCTGGGCCACGGCCGTCATTTCCAGCAGGGCGGCGGTCGATCCGCCGTGCAGGGCCGGCAGCATGGGATTGCCGATCAGGCGGTCGGCGAAGGGCATGACGACTGTCAGTTCGTCGCCGTTCAGCTGGGTCTTCAGGCCAAGGAAGCGGGCGTAGGGCAGGTTGTCGAGCAGGGGGGCGGTCATGCGGCGTCTCCGGCGCCGGTCTTGGCGCGCAGGTTGGCGCCGGCGCGGTGGTCGCCCTCGGCGCTGATGACATAGGCGGACTGGGCGGCGGCCACCGGATCGGCGGGGTCGTCCTCGAAGGCCCAGGCGCGGACGAAGCCGATGCTGCGCGTCAGGCGATAGCAGCGCGCCTCGGCGATCAGATCGCGGCCGGGGATGGCGGCGCGCATGTAGTCGACGCGCAGATCCAGGGTGGCGATCGGCTGATAGGTCTTCAGTCCGACCCAGACCGCCAGCCCGCCGACATGATCCAGCAGGGTTGTGACCAGCCCACCCGCCAGGACGCCGGTCTCGGGATCGCCGACCAGGTCGTCGCGATAGGGAACCCGCAGGCGAACCCGGTCGCCGTCGAGCCCCTCATACTGAAATCCCAGGGCGTGGGTGTGCGCCGCGCCCGAGGCGAGTTGCGGCAACAGGGTGGTCAGGAACTGATCCGTCATAAAGACGTCCTTTGGCTAAGGGCCGTCTGCGGTCGCTCTGAGGGCCGCAGCGCCCGCCTTTGGTGGCGCGCGCCGCGAAGGCTGTCCATAGCGCAAAGGCCGCCTCGATCCGTCGGGCGGCTTGGTGCGTCGAAGCTGACGTGGCGTCAGGCTGCGGGGCGTTTGCGTGCGTCGGGCGCCGAGGCGGCGACCGCGGCCGGGGCGGCGAGGGCCGCGTTCATGGCCATGCGCAGGCGTTCCGGCTTGATCGGCTTTTCGACCACGGCGGCCATGCCGACTGCGAGATAGTGTCTGGCGTCGTCGAGGTCGGCGTTGGCGGTCAGGGCCACGATGGGAATATTGCGGCTGTCGCCGGGCAGGGCGCGAATGGCCTGGGTCGCCTGAACCCCGTCCAGGCGCGGCATCTTGATGTCCATCAGGACCAGGTCGAACGGGCGGGCCTGCACGGCCTCCAGGGCTTCCTGACCGTCCTCGACGGTTTCGGAGGTGCAGCCGAACATCTCGCACAGGGCCTGGGCCACGACGCGGTTGGTGGCGTTGTCGTCGGCGATCAGGACGTGGGGGCGGGCCTGCAGGTCCAGATCATCCAGGCTGGCGACGTTGGACGGTTCTTCTTGCTGAATGACGGCGCGCGGGGCCGACAGGTCGAAGGCGAAGGTGGCGCCGCGCCCGGCGTTGTTTTCGGCCCAGATCCGACCGTTCATCTGTTCGACGACATGGCGACAGATGGACAGGCCCAGGCCGCCGCCATCGGGGCTGGCGACGTGATCGAACAACTGGTCCAGGCGGGCTGGGTCGATGCCGGGGCCGTCGTCGCGGACGCGGGCCTCCAGGCGGACTTGGTCGCCGATGACCATGGCCTTGAGGCTGGCTTCAACCATGCCGTTGCGGGCGAATTTCAGGGCGTGGCCGATCAGGGTGTTGAACACCTGGGTCAGGCGCGGGCCGTCGAGGACGCCGGCCAGCTCGGTGTCGCCCTCATAGCCGACCATGAGGGTCACGCCGTCCTGGGCCGCACGCGGCGTCCATTGGGTCTGGACCTGGTCCATCACGGCGCGCAGCGGGGTGGGCGCGGGCGTCAGCTCCAGCTCGCCGGCCTCGGCGCGCGCCAAATCCAGAGCGTCCTGCAGGGTGTCGAGCAGGGTTTCGGAAGAATCGATGATAGTCTGGACGTGGGCCAGGGCCGCGTCGTTCAGCGGCTGGCGCAGCAGCAGTTCGCCCACCGCCAGGACGCCGTTCATCGGCGTGCGCAGTTCCTGGCTCATCAGCCCCATGAACTGGCTCTTGGCGCGAGCGGCCGCTGCGGCCTGAAGTTTGGCGTCGCTCAGCGCGCGCACTTGGTCAGCGAGATCGCGGTTCTGCTGGCGCTGGGTGTCGTTGACGGCGCGGAGCAGGGCGACAGCCGTGCCGACGCCGCGATAGGCGCCGTTGCGGGTGACGATGAAGCCGCGCATCAGGGCGCCGGGGCCGCTTTTCAGGATGATGTCGGAAAAGGCGTCGATGCGGACGCCGGCTTCGACCACGGCCGGTTCGTCGTCCATCACGTGGGTGACTTCGCGAGCGCCGTAAAGGCTCTGGCCCAAGGGACCGGCCAGCTTCATCAGGAAGTCGCCGCGCTCGATCAGGCCCAAGGGACGTTCGCCGTCGACGACGGGGATGACCAGGGTGTCGGGCTCGCGCTCAAAGCGCGCAAAGACTTCGCCCGCCATGGCGGCGGCGGTCACCGGCTCTACGCGCTCGGTCAGCACTTCGATCGTCGGCATACGGCCGGCACTCCAATATGGAGTTTTACATTCGCCGAGAACGCTTTGCGAAAGGGTTAAGGCCGCTAGGGAAAATGCGTAGGCGCCACCGGTGGCAGGACGGGCCTCCTTTGCCGCCGTCGCCGCTCTGGCGTATAGGGACGCAAGACCCATCTTCTTCTGATCTCTTCTGGATGCGCGCGGCCCGTGGCCGACCGCAGGTTCGTCATGAACGTTACGCCGCAAGTTTCTGAAAAATCTGCTCTTGTCCTGTTTTCAGGCGGACAGGACAGCGCCACCTGCCTGGCCTGGGCGCTGGAGCGGTATGAGCGCGTCGAGACCATCGGCTTCGACTATGGCCAGCGTCATGCGGTCGAGATGCAGGCGCGCCAGACGGTGCGCGAGCAGATGGTGAACGTTCTGCCGCAATGGGCCGACCGGCTGGGGCCGGATCACGTCGTTGATCTGACCGGTTTCGGGGCCATCGGCGAGACGGCCATGACCACGGATCGCGCCATCGAGGCCGATGCGCGCGGCCTGCCCAACACCTTCGTGCCGGGGCGCAACCTGATCTTTCTGGTCGCGGCGGCGGCGCTGGCGGATCGCCGGGGGCTTCAGGTTCTGGTCGGCGGCATGTGCGAGACCGACTTCTCGGGCTATCCCGAC
>JALAGW010000126.1 GCA_022712235.1 Brevundimonas sp.
GGACATCACCCGACTGCGCATCGCCCGCTGACGCGGGCGAGCGGACCAGCAAAAAGGGCCGGCGGATCGCTCCGCCGGCCCTTCTTCCTTGTGGCGATGCGCCGATCCGTCAGATCAGGCGGATCTCCTTGAGGCGCTCCATCAGGAAGTCCTCGGCCAGGATGGTCTTGCCCGCATAGCGGTCGGGGTTTTCCGCGGTGATGGTCGAGGGCAGGGTCTCGATCGGGAAGTCCGGGTTGAAATGCAGGAAGAAGGGCGTCGAATAGCGGGCGAAGCCGCGACGCTCGGGGGCCGGGTTGACCACGCGGTGCGTCGTCGACGGCAGGACGTGGTTGGTCAGGCGCTGCAGCATGTCGCCGATATTGACCACGAGGGCGCCGGCGGGCGGGGCGATGTCCAGCCACTCGCCATCGGCGTCCTTGAGCTGCAGACCGGCCTCTTCGGCGCCCAGCAGCAGGGTGATGACGTTGATGTCCTCATGGGCGCCCGCGCGCACGCCCGGCGCGTCGGCGGGAACCGGCGGATAGTGCAGCATGCGCAGGACGCTGTTGCCCAGTTCGACCTTGTCCTCGAAATAGTCGTCGCCCAGCTTCATGTAGCGGGCGATGGCCTTGAGGATCTTGCGACCCAGCTGATCTAGGGCGTCGAACATGCCGTAAAGGTGGCTCTGGAAGCCCTCGATCTCGGTCGGCCAGACGTTGTCGCGCATGTATTTGCGATAGGGGTGGTCTTCCGGCAGCTCGCGGCCGACGTGCCAGAATTCCTTCAGGTCCACGGCGGCGGCGCCCTTGGCGGCTTCGACGCCGAAGGGGGTCAGACCGCGCGCGCCGCCGGTGCCGGGCTGGTGATACTGGCGTTTTACGTCTTCCGGCAGGGCGAAGAAGGCCTTGGCGTCGGCGATGGCGGCGTCGATCGTCGCCTGGTCCAGGCCGTGGTCGGCGATCACGGCGAAGCCGTAGCGCGAGAAGGAGGCGCCCAGGGCGTCGGTGAAGGCCTGGAAGTCGGCGTCATAGCCCTGCATCGACACGGGGACGATGGCGCGGGTCTTGGTCTTGTCCTCGGCGGAGGATGCAGCCAAGGCAGAAGGGGGCAGCGATGAGTTCACGGGCGGTTCATGCCTCTGAATGGAAATATGGCGGCTTCCATACGCCTTGCCGGAACAAATTGGCAGTCCGGCGCCCTTTCGGCCTTGCGCCCGCGCTTTGACACTCAAGCCTGGCTGCTGTGGTGTGAGGGTTTCATCAGGACGGAGGGCGACATGGACGCGCGATCTCAAGCCGGGCGCCCCGAGGGCGAGGGAGAGTGGATCCTGCTGCAGCAGCGGGCGGATCGCAGTTTCTGGCAGCAGACCCGATCGTTTGAGGGGCGATCCCTGACCGCCTTCGTCATTGTCCGTCCGCCGGAGCAACTGTTCTACGACACCTTCGATGAGGCGGAGGCCATGTTTGAGGCTATGGACGAGGATTGAGACGGGCCGGACAGGACAAAGGCCTCGCGGGGGTCCGCGAGGCCTTTGATGGTGGAGCTTAGCGGAGTCGAACCGCTGACCTCTTGCATGCCATGCAAGCGCTCTACCAACTGAGCTAAAGCCCCGAACCTTTCGGTCGGCCTCGCCGGAGATTGTGGTCCCCAGCGAGGGGTGGAAACTATGTCAGGCCTTTTGAGAGATCAAGCCGCTCTGACAACTTTTTTTCCGCTTATTTTTCCGACCCTTGGTATCAGTCGTCGTCGCGCGACGGCTTGACGATCTCGTCGTCGAGGTTGTCGTCGTCCTCGTCTTCGATGAAGGGCACCGAGTCATCGTCGTCGTCGCCCAGGGCGTCGTCGTCGTCGCCGTCCGAGGAGCCCATGCCGGCGTCGTCGCTGGGCTCGGCGTCGTCATCGTCGTCGGGCGTCAGGATCGGCTCATGGCCTTCCTCGTCGATTTCAGGCGTCGAGGCTTCGGTGTCTTCTTCCTCGTCGTCGCCGTCGGCGGCCTTGTCGGCGACCTGATCCTCGGCCTCGTCATCGGCGGCGAAGCCGGGGCCCGTGCGGCCGCGAACGCGACGGTTGCGCAGGGCTTCTTCAAGCGGATCGAACTCGGTGTCGCACTTGGGGCAGTGCGCCGGACGACGGTTCAGGTCGTAGAATTTGGCCTGGCAGTTCGGGCAGACCTGCTTTTGGCCCAGTTCGGGTTTGGCCACGGGATTACCTTCGCAGGAGTTGAATTTCGGAATTAGGCCGGCTCCCTTGCCACCCAAGGGGGCCGCTGTCAAAAGCCTTCTTGTCCGCTTAGCGCGGCCGTTCCTGAACAATCGGAGTTTTTGGCCAGGTGACCGCCTCTTCGACCCTGACTGCGCGCCCTGTTTCCGCATCCCTGAAGGGGGCCGTGCGCGCGCCGGGCGACAAGTCCATGTCGCACCGCTCGCTGATCTTCGGCGGCATGGCCGAGGGCGTGACCGAGATCGAGGGCCTGCTGGAGGGCGACGACATCCTGGCCACGGCGCGTGCGGTCGAGGCCCTTGGCGCGACCGTGGAGCGGCTGGGCGAGGGGCGCTGGCGCGTGACCGGGCAGGGCGGGTTCACGACCCCGACTTCGGTCATCGACTGCGGCAACGCCGGGACCGGGGTGCGCCTGCTGATGGGCGCGGCCGCCGGCTACGACCTTAGCGCGACCTTTGACGGCGACACCTCGCTGAGGAAGCGGCCGATGAAGCGCGTCACCGGGCCGCTGGCCGACATGGGCGCGCGTTTCGACTGGGACGCGGCCGAGGACCGCGTGCCCCTGACCCTGCACGGCGGAAGCCTGAGCGGCATTGAATATGTGCAGACGGTCGCCTCGGCCCAGATCAAGTCGGCCATCCTGCTGGCCGGGCTGAACGCGGCGGGCGAGACTGTCGTGGTGGAGCCGGAGAAAAGCCGCGACCATACCGAGCGGATGCTGGGCGCCTTTGGCGCGACGGTGGACGTGACCGAGCAGGGCGAGGGCTGGCGCATTCGCCTGCAGGGCGGGCAGAAGCTGGCCGGAACGGCTGTGGCCGTGCCGGGCGATCCTTCCTCGGCGGCCTTCCCCCTGGCGGCGGCCCTGATCGTTCCGGGGGCTGAGGTCACGGTCGAAGGCGTCATGCTGAACCCGCAGCGCACCGGCCTGTTCGACACCTGGATCGAGATGGGGGCCGACCTGACCATCACAAATCGTCGCGTCAGCGGCGGCGAGGACGTGGGCGACGTCACCGCGCGCCATTCCGCGCTCAAGGGCGTGGTCGTGCCGGAAGACCGCGCCGCCTCGATGATCGACGAATACCCGATCCTGTCGGCGACAGCCGCCTATGCCGAGGGCCGCACCATCATGCGCGGCATTGGCGAGATGCGGGTCAAGGAAAGCGACCGCATCGCCCTGATGGTCGCCGGCCTGAGCGCCTGCGGCGTGGTGGTGGAAGAAGAGGCCGAGGGCTTCATCGTCACCGGTGGTCCCGTGAAGGGCGGCGCGACCGTCGCCACCGCCCACGACCACCGCATCGCCATGAGCCATCTGATCCTCGGCCTGGCCGCCGAGCAGCCTGTCTCGGTGCTGGACCCGGAAATGATCGCCACCAGCTTCCCCGGCTTCGTCGAGATGATGAACGGCCTGGGCGCGGACATCGGATGAGGGCGTCTGGATCGGCCGCCCGCATGCCTTGGCTGGGTCATGTCGTCGCGGCCGGTCTTTTCGGCGTCCTGCTGTGGATCGGCGGGCGTGAACTGATCGAGATCGTTCAGAGCGGCTGGTTGCCGGGCCGAAAGGGGCCGGGCCTGAGCGCCGGCGACCATCCGGTCGTCTTCTGGGCCATGATCGCCTTCATCGGCGCGGGCCTGGCGTGCTGCGCCGGCGTGGCGACGGTCTGCGCGTGGTCGGCTTTTCGTGCGATCTTCGGGCGGGAGCGGTCGCATTGACGGGGCCCCGCGGCGTGAGCACGCCCGCATCCAGGCCCCTGCCGGCGCATGTCGTCTTCAGGGCGATCGGCGCCGGTCTGCTGGTGCTGTGTCTGAGCTTTCTGCTGTTCGCGCTCGGCTTTTTCGTCGAAGGCCTGTGGGACCTTTCGGACGGCCGCATGAACGGTCACGCGGCCCTGGACCTGTCGGAGGCCGTCGCTGTCGAGCGCTTCTGGCGTCGCGTCGGGATCATGCTGGGATCGAGCGCGGTTCTGCTGGTTTTCGCGCTCGGATGTTTCCGGATCGCTTGCGTCCTGAGGCCGAAGCCGTGAGAAGCAACGGACACGCCCGGCGGGCCGTGAAGGAAATATCGATTTGAACAAGCATCTTGTCATCGCCGTCGATGGCCCCGCCGCCTCGGGCAAGGGGACGATCGCGGCGCGTCTGGCGACGCACTACGGCCTGCCGCATCTGGACACCGGCCTGCTGTATCGCGCCGTCGGTCTGGCGGTGCTGGACGCAGGACAGGATCTGGGCGACGCGGCTGCGGCCGAGGCGGCGGCCCTGTCGCTGGACCTCGCCAGCCTGTCGAATAATCCGCGCCTGACCGAGCGTCATGCGGGCGAGGCGGCCAGCCGGGTCGCCAGCCATCCGGGCGTGCGCGCCGCCCTGCTGAAGCTGCAGCAGGACTTCGCCAGCCAACCTGGCGGGGCTGTTCTGGACGGTCGCGACATCGGCACGGTCATCGCCCCGGACGCGGTGGCCAAGCTCTATGTCACCGCCACTCCCGAGGTCCGCGCCGAGCGTCGCTGGAAGCAGCTGACGGCGCGGGGGCAGGACATCGCTTTTGCAGACATGCTGGAGGACATCCGCCGTCGCGACGAGCGGGACTCGGGCCGGGATTCCGCCCCCATGGTCCAGGCCGACGACGCGGTCTTGCTGGACACGACCGATCTGGGTATAGAAGCCGCCTTCGATGCGGCCCGCCGTATCGTCGAGGCGGCGCGCGTCCGGGCCGGGGTTTAGACCTTGGCTGGACAAATCCAACGCTCCTGACCTCGGCTGCCGCGGGCGTACTGGCTTTATTTGTTTGCGCCTCTTGCGCCGGCCTCGCGTCCTGACGACCTGATTTTCCCTTTCCGACTTTATCCACCCGCGCGGGACCATTCGGTCGCGCGCCTCAACCCCAGAGCTACATGACCGACACCCATAACCCCTCGCGTGACGACTTCGCCGCGCTGCTCGACGAACAACTGCAGGGTCGCGACCTTGGCGAAGGCCAGGTCGTTCACGGCCGCGTCGTCGGCATCGAGAAGGACATCATCATCATCGACGTCGGTCTGAAGACCGAAGGTCGCATCCCGGCCCGCGAATTCGGCATAGGCGAAGGCGCCGTCATCCCGAAGGTCGGCGACAACGTCGAAGTCTACCTCGAGCGCGTTGAAAACGCCCTGGGTGAAGCCGTCATCAGCCGCGACAAGGCTCGCCGCGAAGAAGCCTGGACCCGTCTGGAAGTCGTCTTCGCCGAAGGCCAGCCGGTCAACGGCGCCATCGTCGGCCGCGTCAAGGGCGGTTTCACCGTCGACCTGGGCGGCGCCTCGGCCTTCCTGCCCGGCTCGCAAGTCGACATCCGCCCGGTGCGCGACGTCGGCCCGCTGATGGGCAAGGAACAGCCCTTCGCCATCCTGAAAATGGACCGTCCGCGCGGCAACATCGTCGTCTCGCGTCGCGCCATCCTGGAAGAAGCCCGCGCCGAACAGCGCACGGAGCTGGTCGGCCAGCTGCAAGAGGGTGAAGTCCGCGAAGGCGTCGTCAAGAACATCACCGACTACGGCGCCTTCGTCGACCTGGGCGGCATCGACGGCCTGCTGCACGTCACCGACATGTCGTGGAAGCGCGTCTCGCACCCGTCGCAAGTCCTGGCCGTCGGCGACACCGTCAAGGTCCAGATCGTCAAGATCAACCCGGACACCCAGCGCATCTCGCTGGGCATGAAGCAGCTGCAGTCGGATCCGTGGGACGGCGTCGAAGCCAAGTACCCGGTCAACGCCAAGTACACCGGCCGCATCACCAACATCACCGACTACGGCGCCTTCGTGGAGCTGGAAGCCGGCGTTGAAGGCCTGGTGCACGTCTCGGAAATGTCCTGGACCAAGAAGAACGTCCACCCTGGCAAGATCGTCTCGACCTCGCAGGAAGTGGAAGTCATCGTCCTGGACGTCGACAGCGCCAAGCGCCGCATCTCGCTGGGCCAGAATCAAGCCCAGACCAACCCGTGGGAAGCCTTCGTCGCGGCTCACCCGGTCGGTTCGACCGTCGAGGGCGAAGTCAAGAACGCCACCGAGTTCGGCCTGTTCGTCGGCCTGGACAACGACATCGACGGCATGGTCCACCTGTCGGACCTGGACTGGAACGTGTCGGGCGAAGAAGCCATCCAGCGTTACCGCAAGGGTGAGACGATCAAGGCCAAGGTGCTGGACGTCGACATCGAGAAGGAACGCGTCTCGCTGGGCGTCAAGCAACTGGGCGGCGACCCGATGGAAGGCGACGTCTACAAGCGCGGCCAGCAAGTCACCGTCACGGTGACGGCGGTTGAAACCGGCGGCATCGAAGTCAAGTTCGGTGAGGACGACGCGCCGGTCACGGCCTTCGTCCGCAAGTCGGATCTGTCGCGCGATCGCAACGAGCAACGTCCGGAACGCTTCGCCGTCGGCGATCGCGTCGACGCCATGATCACGGGCATCGACAAGGCCACGCGCCGCGTCTCGGTGTCGGGCAAGGCGCTGGAAATGAAGGACGAGGCCGAGGCCATCGAACAGTGCGGTTCGTCGGACTCGGGCGCTTCGCTGGGAGACATCCTGGGCGCCGCGCTTCGCGCGCAGGCCGGTTCGAAGGAATAATCTTCCTCATCGACCAGAACACGGGGCGGCTGGCGCGCTCCAGCCTCATTTTGTCTTGCGCCCGCGGAAAGAACC
>JALAGW010000127.1 GCA_022712235.1 Brevundimonas sp.
GCGTGCCGGCGTCCGAGACCAGGGCCACCACCTCGCCCGCCTTCAGCCGCTCGACGGCGATCTCGGCGGCGCGCGCCGAGGCATGGTCATCGCAGCGTTCCAGCTTGGTCCGCAGGCCATAGGCGGTCAGCAGCTTGGCGGTGACGCGGGTGTCCTCGGCCAGGACCAGGTCGGCGGCGGCCAGAACGTCCAGCGCCCGCAACGTCATGTCGCGCAGGTTCCCGATGGGCGTGGCCACCAGATAGAGGCCGGGCGCGACGGAGCGGGCGGGCGGGGCGGTCGGCGGGAAAAGGCTGGCGTCTGACATCGGCCGGACCCTGCCAGTCCTGCGACATCGGGTCTAGGTCAGCAGGTCACGCAAGACGGCGTCCAGGACCCGGCGACCCGACGCCGTGGCGGCGGCGCGCCCGTCCCCGAGCGCGACAAAACCGTCCGCGATCAGTTCGGCCAGGGGACCGGTTGTCTCTGACAGGCCCAAGGCGTGGAGCAGCGCCAGCGGCACGCCTTCGACGGTGCGCAGGCCCAGAAGCACCCGTTCCTCGGCGGCGCCTGACACGTCCAGCGTCTCGCGCTCGGCCCAGGGCGTTCCGGCGGCGACGCCTTGGACATAGTCGGCGATGCGGCGGTGGGCGACGGTGGCGGTGCGCTCGCCGTCCAGCGTCAGCCGCCCGTGGGCGCCGGGGCCGAGGCCCAGATAGTCGCCGCCGCGCCAGACGTGCAGGT
The DNA here is from genome assembly GCA_022712235.1 of Brevundimonas sp. Classification (GTDB taxonomy): domain Bacteria; phylum Pseudomonadota; class Alphaproteobacteria; order Caulobacterales; family Caulobacteraceae; genus Brevundimonas. Next base: position 724 of record JALAGW010000127.1, read on the forward strand.
TGTGGCTGGACCGCGCCGCGACGTCGCGGGCGTGATTGGAAACCTCATAGGCCTCGAAGCCCGCGCCCTCGAGCACCGCCTGCGTGGCCTCATAGAGTTCAGCCGCCAGATCCTCGTCCGGCGGGGTCAGGGTTCCGCGCGCGAAGGCCCGGCCAAAGGCCGTCGTCGGCTCTATGGTCAGCTGATAGGGCGAGATGTGTTCAAAGCCGAGATCGAGCGCCGTGGTCAGCTCCGCCGTCCAGTCAGCCACGGACTGGCCCGGTCGGGCGTAGATCAGGTCGATGGACAGGCGCGGGAAGGCGCGTCCCGCCGTCTCGACCGCCCGCCGCGCCTCGGCCGCCGAATGGTCGCGCCCGAGGAATTTCAACGCCGCGTCATCGAACGACTGAACCCCCATGGACAGGCGGTTGATCCCGGCCTCGGCCAGGGCGGCGTAGCGGCCCGCCTCGGCGTCGGTGGGGTTGGCCTCCAGGGTGATCTCCATGTCTCCCGCCGGAGGAAACAGGGCTTCGGCCCGCGCGATCACCGCCGCCACGGCTTCGGGCGGCATCAGCGAGGGCGTGCCGCCGCCGAAAAAGATCGAGGCCAGACGACGCGGCCCGACCAGACGGCTCTGCGCCTCCATGTCGGCCAGGATGGCCCGAACCAGCCCCGCCTGCTCCTCGACCCGCCCCCGGTCGCGCACGACGTTGAAGTCGCAATAGGGACAGATGCGGGCGCAGTAGGGCCAGTGGACGTAAAGGGCGAGGGAGGAGGGCGGAGCCTCAGTCAATCAGCGCCGCCTTGAGCCGGGCGAAGGCGCGGGCGCGGTGACTGATCGCGTCTTTCTCGGCGTCCGTCATCTCGGCGAAGGTCCTGTCCGATCCTTCCGGCCGGAAGATGGGATCATAGCCATGACCGCCGTCGCCGCGCGGCGGGAAGACCAGATCGCCGTCAAGACGGCCCTCGACCACCACGCAGGGGCCGTCGGGCCAGGCCACGGCCAGGGCCGAGGTAAACCAGGCGCGGCGATCCGAGGAGCCGATCTCCTCCAGCCGCTCCTCGACCTTCTTCATGGCCAGGGCGAAGTCCTTGCCCGGCCCGGCCCAGCGCGCCGAGAAGATGCCCGGCGCTCCATCCAGGGCCGCGACCGACAGGCCGGAATCGTCGGCCAGGGCCACCTCGCCCGAGGCCTCGGCGGCGTGGCGCGCCTTCAGCATGGCGTTGCCGACAAAGGTGCTCTCGGTCTCGTCCGGTTCGGGCAGGTTGAGGCTGCCGGCCGTGACGATCCTGTAATTTCCATCCAGCAAGGCTTCGATCTCGCGCGCCTTGCCCGGATTGTGGGTCGCGGCCACCAGCCGCATCCCCTTGATCAGCTTGAGATTCATGGCGCGACCTTACCTCCGTCCGACGCATTGCGGAAGTTTAACATCGTTAAACGATATGTAACGTGCTTTTCGACGGGGTCACCCCTATCTTCAATCTCAAGAACGGGGGTCGCACCGTTCAAACGAAGCGAGAAACACGCAACGTCTACCCAGCGACACCACAGAAACGCACGAAAATCGTGCAACAACGGAGAGATACGATGCAAGCAATGAAAACCTCGATCTGGATGGACCGCGTCGGCCACGGCTTCGTCAACGCCCTTCTGCTGGCCGCCCTGCCCACCGCCGCCATCGCCCTGTTCATCCAGAGCCTGTGATCCGATACGGATCGCTCTGGAGGCTTTGACGATCAGCATGAACACCGCGAAGAATAGCGCCGCGTGAGGGTTCGCCGGACCCCGCGCGGCGATCGCCGCCCGAACCACCCGGCCTGAGATCTGACTTCATGCGCCTCCCGAAGCTGACGTCCATCGGGATCCATGCGCCCCGCCTGACAGGCGCCGACCTGCGCCCTCCGCTTCGGACCCTGGGTCCCGGCTCCGTATCCAGCCTGCTGAAGATCGCCCTGGACGTCGCCTATGTGCTGCTGGCCCTGATCACCGGCGTGCTGCTGCTGCTCTGGGTCGCCTCTGTCTTCATTCCGCTCGACAACATCAACGTCACCGTCACGGACGGCGACAACGGCCGGCAGATGCCGTTGACCCGCCCGCTGCTGCTGTTCGGGGTCGGCGCCATGACCGCCTATTTCGGCGGCTTCCTGATGATCCTGCGCGGCCTGCGCAAGATTTTCCGCACCCTGACGCTTGGCGACCCCTTCCAGCCCGACAATGTGCGCCGCCTGCGCCAGATCGGCCTGATCCTGGCCGTCGTGACCGGCGGCGTCTGGATGGCGCAAGGCCTGGTGGCCGCCCGCCTGGCCCCCGGCGTCATGGAGCCACAAGGCGTCAGCGACCTGCTCACCCCCGTCTTCTCCATCCTCGTCGTCTTCGTCCTGGCGGAGGTCTTCCGCGAAGGCGCGCGCCTGCGCCGCGAATCCGAACTGACGATCTGATCTGGAAACGCTAAGTTCACCCCATGGCCATCCGCGTCCAACTCGACCGAATCCTCGCCGAACGGCGCATGTCGCTGACGGAGCTCGCCGACCGCGTCGGGGTGACGGTCGCCAACCTGTCGATCCTCAAGACCGGCAAGGCGCGCGCCGTGCGCTTTTCGACCCTGGACGCCCTGTGCCGCGAACTGGACTGCCAGCCCGGCGATCTTCTGGCGCACGAGCCCGGCCCCGGCGACGCCTTCGACGTCGAGGACTGAGGTGGCGAAAAAGGGCCCGCCCGCCTCTTCCGACGACGACAGGCGCATCTGGGCCCGCGTGACCGGCACGGTGACGCCGCCCGCCCGCCGCAAGGCCGCCCGCGTCACGCCCGGCGCCCTCCTGCCCGATCCTGAAAGCCCAGCGCCCGTCTCGGCCAAGCCCGCGCGTGGCGTGGCCGGCAAGAAGCGCGTCGCCCCGGACCAGACGCCGCGCTTCGAGGCCCTGGGGATCATCACGCCCGCCAAACCGACGCCTGCCCGCGCCCGCCCGACGCCCGAGGAACTGGAGCCGCGCCGCCAGCGCCGTCTGTCGCGCGAACGCGATCCGATCGAGGCGCGCATCGACCTGCACGGCTTCGGCCGCTTCGAGGCCGAGGACCAGCTGCGCGGCTTCCTGATCGGCTGCCAGATGCGCGGTCTGCGCTCGGTCCTGGTCATCACCGGCCAGGGACGGCGCGGCGGGGGGATCATTCGCGGCTCGGTGCACGACTGGCTGACCGGCCCGCACCTGCGCGGCGTGGTGTCCGGCTTCGCCTCGGCCCACCGCCGTCACGGCGGCGACGGCGCCCTCTACGTCACGCTGAAACCGCGCTAAATTCTCTTCCGTCATCCCGGACGGCCGTCAGGCTGATCCGGGACCCAGGCGTCGGCTCTGGACGGTTCAGCGCCCCCATGGAGTTCTACCGCCTGGGTCCCGGATCTTCGGCTCGTCAGCGAGCCTTGTCCGGGATGACGGAAAGAGGGGAACTAACCCTGGGCGTTGCGGATCGCCGCCGCCCCGGCGACCGGGGCGATGACCACGGCGAACAGGACATAGGCGGCCAGCAGGGCCAGGGCCGACATCGGATCGCCGCCGCCCGCCGCTCGCGTCAGGGCGCCCGCACCGAACACCACCGGCGGAATGAACAGCGGCAGCACCACCACCGCGATCAGCAGCCCTCCCCGCTGCGCTCCCAAAGCCAGGGCCGCGCCCAGGGCTCCGGTGAAGGCGAAGCCCAGACCGCCGATCGCCGCCGCCAGCGCCGTCAGCCCGATCAGGTGCGCCGGCTGACCCAGGGCCAAGGCCGCGACCGGCGCTACGACCGCCAGCGGCAGACCCGTCGCCAGCCACTGGGCCAGGGCCTTGATCGCCACCGTCGCCTCCAGCGGCAGGGGGCCGAGCGCCAGCAGGTCCAGCGCCCCGTCCTCCAGATCGCGCTCGAACAGCCGCTCAAGCGACACCAGCGAGGCCAAGGCCAGGGCCATCCAGCTGGCGCCGGAAGCCGCCGGGGCCAGGACGCGCGGATCGCCGCCCGCCGCC
>JALAGW010000128.1 GCA_022712235.1 Brevundimonas sp.
TCCCCGTTACAATGTCACGAGCTTGATATGTTATAGTGTATCACTACGCAACCGCTCCGCTCGATTTCTTTGCAAGCGGAGCCTTTGGCCGGGTGTAACGTTGGCATCGGACACACCCAGAGAGACGCCCATGACCCGTTCCACCGTTACGCTGTTGTCCTGTCTCGGCCTGACCGTGGCCGCCTGTTCGCAGGAGGCGCCGCCCGCGCCGACCTCGCCGGTCGAAGCGCCGACGGCCCAGACCGCCGCCGCTGTCGGCTATGCCTGCGAGAGCGGCAAGACCATCGCGGTGACCTATCCCGACACGGAAACGGCGCGGGTGTCCTACGACGGGCGCGACTATGTTCTGACCAGCGCCGTCTCGGCCAGCGGCGCGCGCTACGCCGGGCAGGGGCTGGAATGGTGGACCGCCAGCCGCAACGGTCAGGAAAGTGGAACCCTCAGCCGCCTGGGCCCGGACGATCAGGCGGGCGGGGCGATGATCGAGCGCTGCAGCCGCCCGGTCGCGGCCCTGGCCCCGGCGCCCGTCGGACCGTGCACGGGATCTGACCTGAAGCTGTCAGTCGAGGGCGGCGATGCGGGCATGGGCAATCGGGTGACCACCCTGGGCTTGCAGAACACCGGGGCGCGGACCTGCAGCCTGACCGGCTATCCCACCGTGATCCTGGCCGATGCGAGCGGCGGCGTCCTGACCACGGTCAGGACGGTGCAGGAACCGGGCAATTATTTCGCCAAGGGGACGGCCCCGACGCCGGTTTCGCTGGAGCCTCAGGCCAAGGCCTATTTCGACCTGGCCTGGAACGTGGTCCCGCACGAAGCCGAGGGTGAAAAGGTCTGCCCCGAGGCCAAGACCCTGCGCGTGACCCTGCCTGGCGACACGGTTCAGGTCAGCCTGCCCCTGGCTCTGACGCCGTGCGGGCGCCAGGTGCGCGTCAGTCCCGTTCGCCCGGTCGCCGACGCCTCGGCCGGACCTGCCCCCGCAGCTTGAGATCGGGGGTTCAAACGGACCGGGATTCAGCGTAGCGGAGCAGACATGACCCAGGATACGAACATGGCCTTCTACGACCGCATCTCCGCCGAACTGGCTGACATCGACGCCCAGGGCCTGACCAAGCCCGAACGCGTCATCGCCTCGCGTCAGGGGCCGGTGATCTCGGTGAACGGCCGCGAGGTCCTGAACTTCTGCGCCAACAACTACCTCGGCCTCGCCGGCGACGAGCGCGTCACCCAGGCGGGCCTCAAGGCGATGCAGAAGTGGGGCGCGGGCACGGCCTCGGTCCGCTTCATCTGCGGCACGCTGGAGATCCACAAGGAACTGGAACGCGCCATCGCCGACTACCTCGGCTTTGAGGACACCATTCTGTTCGCCGCCGCCTTCGACGCCAACGGCGGCATCTTCGAGCCTCTGTTCACCGAGGCCGACGCCATCGTTTCGGACAGCCTGAACCACGCCTCGATCATCGACGGCGTGCGCCTGTGCAAGGCTAAGCGTTACCGCTTCGCCACCTCGGACATGGCCGACCTGGAGGCTCAGCTGAAGCAGGCCCGGGCCGACGGCGCCCGCGAGATCATCATCGCCACCGACGGCGCCTTCTCGATGGACGGCTATATCGCCAGGCTGAAGGACATCCGCGCCCTGGCTGACCAATACGGCGCCCTCATCATGGTCGACGACTGCCACGCCACCGGCTTCCTGGGCGACAAGGGACGCGGCTCCTATGCCTGGAACGAGGTCGAGGTGGACTTCGTCACCGGCACCTTCGGCAAGGCCCTGGGCGGCGCCATGGGCGGCTTCATCTGCGCCAAGTCGAATGTCGTGGCCCTGCTGAAGCAGCGCGCGCGGCCCTATCTCTTCTCCAACGCCCTGGCGCCCGCCGTCTGCGGTTCGTCGCTGGAAGCCATCCGCATCGCCGCCGGCGAGGAGGGCGACGCTCTGCGCGCCCAGCTGTTCGCTAACGCCGCCCGCTTCCGCTCGGCCATGACGGCGGCGGGCTTCACCCTGCAGCCGGGCGAGCACCCCATCATCCCGGTCATGCTGGGCGACGCCAAGCTGGCCCAGGACATGGCGGCGCGGATGCTGGAACTGGGCGTCTATGTCATCGGCTTCAGCTTCCCGGTGGTGCCGCGCGGCCAGGCCCGCATCCGCACCCAGATGTCGGCGGCCCACACCTTCGAACAGATCGACGCCGCAGTCGCCGCCTTCACCCAGGCGGGCAAGGAGTTGGGGGTCATCTGACCCTCAACCTGTCGTCGAGCAGGCCTCAGTCCTTCAGGCTGTTGTCATCCATGATGACCGACCGGCCTGCCGGGTTGAGCGCGGCCCACAGCAGGACGGCGGCGATCAGCGGCGCCACCGACATGCCGATATAGCGGCCGATGATGGCGATCTGCGCCAAAAGAGCCGGCAGGGGGGGCTGGTCCAGCGCCTGTCGCACGCCTGAGCTCGGCGGGGCCAGGGCGGGGTTCAACTGCGCCGCCAGATCGCCCCAGATCAGCGATGTCGCCGACAGGGCGAACAGCAGGGTCAGGGCCACGAGCGAGACGACTGCCGCCCTGACCGGGCGCGACGTGCGCGGCGGCGCGGTCAGGAAGGCCAGGGCCAGGGGGCAGCCCAGCAGCAGCCGCCGCAACGCCGACTGCGACACCTCGTAGGTCGTGGGAACGCCGCCGCTGGTCAGGCGGGTGCCGACGCTCCAGCCCCCGTCGGCGGCCACGCCGACCTCGCCGGTCAGTCCAAACAGGCGGAACACCAGTCCGGCCAGCGGCCGCAGACCCATCGCCGCCAGATCAGCGCCCCACAGCCACCAGGGCGGCAGCAGCAGGATGAACATCCCCAGGGACCACAGGCCGAAGCGGCGGCGCGCGGCCTCTTCCGGCGTCCGGGCGCCGAGGGTGTCAAACCAGCGGGCCATCAGGCGGCGTCCTCGGCGACGGGCTTGGAAGTCTTGCCGGGCTGACGGCTCTGCCAGCGGGTCCAGAAGAAGAAGACCAGCAGGCCTTCCAGCCCGATCATCGCGTCCCAGACATAGTGGTGGAAGAACTCGAACAGGGATTCCGACCCGCGCGACAGATACAGCAGGCTGATGATCCGCAGCAGGTTGACCAGCTGCAGGGCGAACACGCCGACCGCCGCGCCGATCAGGCCGTCGCGCAGACGGCCGGGGAAGGCCAGGATGGCGGCGATCAGCAGGGCGCAGACTTCGACCGCATTACAGCCGGCCAGAACCTGAACCGCGCCATGCCCGTCAGAAAAGCGCAGGATGTCGCCCTGGGCCAGGACCCGGCTGTCGAACGGCGCCAGCACCAGGGCGCAGATGTCGACCAGCAACTGGGTGAAGGGCTGGACGAACAACCGCTCGGCCCAGGGGGTCGCCAGGACGCTGAACAGGGTCACCGCCAGCAGGGCGAACAGGCCCAGATATTGAACGGCGGGGGATTTGAAGAAACGCGGCATGGGCTGGCGAAACGTCCACTATCGGCGTCGCCGGGCAGGGCCAGCGTCTGGAAATCTCGTCGCTAGCTGATTCACGGTTTCCCGCACAGGTCTATCCGTCTCGGCGTTATGCGACGGATTGGCGGGCCGCGCCCACGGAAGTTTTCACTGTGACCGCTTGCGATCCCGGCCAAGGCGGCCTAGCGGCTGCATCCAAGCAACGGGAGCACCCACCATGACCGACACCATGAAGGCCCTGGCCAAGACCAAACCGGCCGAAGGGCTGGAACTGATCGACGCCCCCATCCCCGTCGCGGGCGACGAGGATGTGCTGATCAAGGTGCACCGCACCGCCGTCTGCGGCACTGACATCCACATCTGGAACTGGGACGAGTGGTCCCGCAAGAACGTGCCGGTGCCGATGATCACCGGGCATGAGTTCGCTGGCGAGATCGTCGCCATCGGCAAGGACGTGGATCGTCGCCTCAAGGTCGGTCAGCGCGTCTCGGCCGAGGGTCACGTCATCGACCTGAACTCCGAAGCGGCCCGCGCCGGTCACTTCCACCTGGACCCGGACACGCGCGGCATCGGCGTGAACCGCCAGGGCGCCTTCGCCGAATACGTGGTGGCTCCGGCCTTCAACGTCATCGAGCTGCCGGACGACGTGCCCTATGAGATCGGCTCGATCCTGGACCCGTTCGGCAACGCCGTGCACACGGCGCAGCAGTTCGACCTGCTGGGCGAGGACGTGCTGGTCACCGGCGCCGGTCCCATCGGCATGATGGCCGCCGCCGTGGCGCGTCATGCGGGGGCTCGCACCGTGGTCCTTACGGATATCAATGACTTCCGCCTGGAACTTGCACAAAAAGTTGCGCCGGGCGTGCGCACCGTCAACACCACCAAGGAAGACCTGCGCGACGTGATGCACGAGCTGGGCCTGAAGGTCGGCTTTGACGTGGCGCTGGAGATGTCCGGTTCGCCCATCGCCTTCAAGCAGTGCGTCGATACCCTGATCATGGGCGGCGGCATGGCCCTGCTGGGCATTCCGTCCAAGCCGATGGAGACGGACTGGGGCGCGATAATCCTGAAGGCCCTGACCATCAAGGGCGTCTATGGGCGCGAGATGTTCACCACCTGGCGCAAGATGCTGGGTCTGCTGAAGGCCGGTCTGGACCTGACTCCGCTGATCACCCACCAGATGCCCTATCAGGACTTCCAGCAGGGCTTCGAGGCCATGAAGTCCGGCCAGTCGGGCAAGGTCGTCCTGAACTGGGCCGACTGACCTTCTGAAGCGCCGACCCGAGGCCCCTGACCCCAGGTCGGGGGTCTTTTCACGTTCGCCGCCTGGACAGGCAGCGGACGCGCCGTTTCATTGCGCGGATGACAGCAGCCGTATCAGGGCCGGCTCGAACCCCTGGGCCTCCGTGCCGGGCAGAGCCTGTGTCAGATCCCCGTCCTCGAACATGGCCAGCACGCGCGGGTGAACATAGGCGGCGCGGCAGACTGTGGGCGTATTGCCGAGCAGGCCGGACACCGCCTTGACGCAGACCGTGATCTTGCGCCGCGCGTCTATGGGCGAGGTCGGCGGTTCCATGGCGCGCAGGGCGCGGGCGGCGGAAACCGTCCCGGCCCAGGTGCGGAAATCCTTGGCCGAGAACTGCTCGCCCATGGCGTCGCGGATATAGGTGTTGACGTCGTCCGAGGTGACGGGATGCAGCTCGCCCGCCGCATCGCGGTATTTGAACAGGTGCTGGCCGGGAAGGCCCTCCAGCGTGCGCATGGTCCGCGCCAGCCTCTGGTCGCGAACGCTCACCCGGTGGTCCTGGCCGCTCTTGCCGCGAAACTCGAAGGTCAGGGCCGCGCCGTCCACCTCCAGATGCCGCTTGTGCAGGGTGGTCAGGCCGAAGCTTCGGTTCTGACGGGCGTACTCGGCGTTGCCGACACGGATCAGGGTGATCTCCAGCAGGCGCACGGCGGTGGCCAGCACCTTGTCGCGGCACGGTCCGCGCCGCGACAGATCGTGATCAACCCGCTCCCGTAGCTTGGGCAGCTTGCGGGCGAAGTCGGACAGACGGTCGAACTTGTCGCTGGCGGCATGACGGGTCCATTCGGGGTGATAGCGATACTGCTTGCGTCCCTTCGCGTCGCGGCCTGTGGCCTGGACATGGCCGTTGACGCGGGGGCAGATCCAGACGTCCTCCCAGGCCGGGGGAATGGCCAGAGCCCGAATGCGGTCCAGGGTTCCGGCGTCGCGAATCAGTCGCCCATCGCGTCCGCGATAGGAAAAGCCCTTGCCCGACCGCCGGCGGCCGAGGCCGGGGTTGTCATCGCTGCACCAGATGAGACCTTCGGGGATGTCGTGGGCGGCTGGAAGGTGGGAGGGGCCGTCGGCCATGGGGATGTCCTGATCGCCGAAAGCCAACGGCCTGCGGTCAACGCTGGTTCCTCTTGACCCGGCGCCCGGACCGGGGGACGGAGCGGGCATGAATTATCGTCACAGCTTTCACGCCGGAAACTTCGCAGACCTGGTCAAGCACGCCCTGGTGCTGTGGCTGCTGAAGGAGCGGCAAGAGCGCGGGCCGGTCACGGTCATCGACACCCATGCCGGCGCGGGCCTCTATGACCTGTCGGGAGACGGCGCGCGGTCGCGGGAGGCAGAGGCGGGCGTGGCGCGGCTGATGACCGCCGAGGATCGGCCGCCGCTGATCGAGGCCTTGGCGGCCGAGGTCGCGGCCCTGAACCTCGA
>JALAGW010000129.1 GCA_022712235.1 Brevundimonas sp.
GCCCCCTCCACCATGCTGGGCATGGTCCCCCTCCCCCGCTTCGCAGGGGAGGATCGAGAGAGGCGCTAAGCCGTCAGGCAGCCCCCCTGGGCCACGCGCAGCTCCCGGCGCAGGCGGTCGGCGACCTGACCGTAGTTGTCGGTGTTGACCGGTTCGCCCAGGGCCTTCTCGTCGGCCCGCTGCTCGCCGCGGATGGCGGGAACGAAGGTGTCGGGCGCCGTGGTGTAGATCAAACCCCGACGCGGGGCCTCGGCGATGGTCACGCCCAGAACCCGGCCGCGCCGGTCCAGCACCGGCGCTCCCGACAGACCCGACAACGTGCCCTTCAGGCCCTTGGTGCGCCCCGCCTCGGCCCAGGCCAGGACCGGCTCGTCACGCTCGCCGCGCCCTCTGATCTTCAGCGTCTCTCGGCCCAGCAGGCGCGAGGCCACCTCCCCCGGATGGCCTTGAGGGAAGCCGGGATGGAAGGCGCGCTGGCCCTTGCGCAGCGGCGTCGAGGCCGCGACCGGCAAGGCCGGCGGCCCCCCCTCGGTCAGCAGCAAAGCCACATCGGCTCGCGCCGCCAGCCGCACGTCGGCCGCCAGGGCCCGCCCGCCGCCGATCACCAGGGCAGGACGCGGGCAACCCTCGACCACATGGCGTGCCGTGACCCAGCGACCGTCCCCGGCGATGGAGAAGGCCGTGCCCGACGAAGGCTGGAACGGAATGTCTGGGGCGATGACGGTGACGGAAGGATCAAAGGGCGTCACCGGCCCCAGCAGGGGGCCATGCGCCTCGTCATCCTCGGGCAGATGCGGGGCGTCCGCCTTTTCGCGACGGCCCAGCGACACGATCAACAGGGCGCCGATCACCGCCGCATAGATGGTCCAGTCCGGAAGATGGGGGAAGCGCACGGCGCCGCCCTCAGCCCGTCAGGGCGGCGGCCAGGATCAGGGCCGTGGCCAGCTTGGCGCCCGCCAGCACCACGGCGGCGGCGACCTCGCCTTTTTCGATACGCTGCGGCAGGCCGGTCAGCAGCATGTCGACGACGCGGAAGGCCAGCAGTTGCAGCACCACTGTCGCCACGCCCCAGATGGCGATGTCGCGGATCGAGGTCGAGATCGACAGGGATACGGCCAGCGGAACGGCCAAGCCGATCAGCACTCCGGCAAAGGCCACGGCGGCGGCCGGATTGCCCTGCCGGATCAAGGCCACCTCGCGCCACGGCGTCAGCAGGGCATAGACGGTCGCCCCCATGGCCAGCAGGCCGAAGGTCACGATCAGGTGCAGGACCAGAATCGGAAAGCCGGTGGCGAAGGCCTGGACCTCAGGGCTCGACAGGACGCTGGGCAGAGACGACGAGTCCATGATGTGCGAGCCTGCAGCCTCCAGCGGAAAACGGAACGAAAGCAAAACAAGCCTTGCCCGATCCCCCGCCCCTTCCGCAAGGGCGCCGGAGCCACACCCGATCAGGAAAACGGCGTTACCTCGGCGCGGACGACATCATGCCGCAGCAGCGTCACCCGCATCCGCCTCGCGCTCGGCCTTGATCCGGGCCGAGGCCCGCTGCTTCTCGCTCTCGGACTTGAGCTGGCCGCAGGCGGCCAGGATGTCACGACCGCGCGGGGTGCGGATGGGCGAGGCGTAACCGGCCTTGTTCAGGATGGCGGCGAAGCGTTCGATGGTCTTCCAGTCCGAGCACTCGTAGTCGGTGCCGGGCCAGGGGTTGAACGGGATCAGATTGACCTTGGACGGGATGCCCTCAATCAGCTTGACCAGGGCGCGAGCCTCGTCGGGGCTGTCGTTGACGCCCTTGAGCATGACGTATTCGAAGGTCACGCGACGGGTGTTGGCCAGACCCGGATAGGCGCGGATGGCGGCCATCAGCTGGTCCAGCGGATACTTCTTGTTCAGCGGCACCAGAACGTCGCGCAGGGGATCATTGGTGGCGTGCAGGCTGATGGCCAGCATGGCCGCCGTGCGGTCGCCCAGGGCCTGAAGCTGCGGCACCACGCCCGAGGTCGAGACCGTGATCCGGCGGCGCGACAGGGCTATGCCCTCGTTGTCAGAAATGATGTCGATGGCGTCGGCGACATTGTCCAGATTGTAGAGCGGCTCGCCCATGCCCATGAAGACGATGTTCGTCAGCTGACGGTCTTCCTTGGGCGACGGCCATTCGCCCAGGTCGTCGCGCGCCACCTGAACCTGGGCCACGATCTCGGCGGCTGTCAGGTTGCGCACCAGCTTTTGCGTGCCGGTGTGGCAGAAGGTGCAGTTCAGGGTGCAGCCGACCTGGGACGAGACGCACAGGGCGCCGGCCCGACCCACGTCGGGAATATAGACGGCCTCGACCTCGATGCCCGGCGCCGTGCGGATCAGATACTTGCGCGTGCCGTCCTTGGACACCTGACGTTCGACGATCTCGGGGCGGGCCAGGGTGAAGGCCTCGGCCAGGGCCGCGCGGGTCTCCTTGCCGATGTCGCTCATCAGGGCGAAGTCGGTGACGCCGTAGTGGTGAATCCAGCGCCAGACCTGCGAAGCGCGCATCTTCGCCTTCTCAGGCGGGCAGATTTTCGCTTCGATCAACGCCTGGCGCAGGCCCTCTCGCGTCAGACCGGACAGGTTGACGGGGGCTTTAACTGCGGCGGAAGCACGCGAAAGGTCGAGCGTGATGCTCAAGGCTGGATATCCTGCGGCGGGGGTGAAGGCGGGGCGTCTAGCACAGATGGGGCCTCTTGTCGCCTTTGACCAATTCGGCCGCATTTGCACATCCTGGGAAATAGTCTGTCCCGTCCCCAGGTGTTGATCCCCGCTCCTCCGACGGCTAAAGCCCGCCGCGTTGGGGAGTAGCTTCCGGCGTCTGTCAGCCGGGATCGCGTCAACATGCTTGCC
>JALAGW010000130.1 GCA_022712235.1 Brevundimonas sp.
CTCCACCCGGACGGGGCCGCGGGCTTCGAGCGCGGCCGCAACCTGCACAAGATCGGCATGGAGGCCAACGACACCTCCGAGCTCTTCTTCAACGACGTCAAGGTGCCGCTGGAGAACGCCATCGGCGGCAGCGAGGGCATGGGCTTCGTCCAGCTGATGCAGCAGCTGCCGCAGGAACGCCTGAACATCGCGGTCCAGGGCGTGGCCGCCGCCGAGCGGGGCCTTGAGGCGACGCTGGACTACGTCAAGCAGCGCAAGGCGTTTGGGAAACGCGTCATCGACTTCCAGAACACCCAGTTCAAGCTGGCCGAGGTCAAGACCAAGCTGACGGTGGCCAAGGTCTTCGTCGACCACTGCATTGGCCTGCACCTGAAGGGCCAACTGGACGCCGCCACGGCGTCCATGGCCAAATACTGGGTCACCGACATCCAGGGCGAGACCATCGACGAGATGCTGCAGCTCTTCGGCGGCTACGGCTACATGACCGAGTACCCGATCGCCCAACTCTACAAGGACGCGCGCGTCCAGCGCATCTACGGCGGCACCAATGAGATCATGAAGCTGCTGATCGCGCGCACCCTGTAAAGCGAACCGCCGGGGCGGTAAGGGAGGCGCATGATCGTCCGCTCCCGTCCCGGCCCGCTGGAAATCCTTTTCGCCCTGAACGGGTCCATCCTGCCGCGCGTGGTCGGGCGGCTGGCCCTGACCGTCGTCATCACGGTGGCGGCGGTCATGCTTCATCGCGAGCGCCCGGACCTGCCGGTGCACCTGGCGGCGGCGCCCTTCGCCCTGATCGGGCTGGCGCTGTCCATCTTCATGAGCTTCCGCAACAACGCCTGCTACGACCGCTGGTGGGAGGCGCGAAAGCTGTGGGGCGAGTTGGTCATCGCCGTCCGCGCCTTCATCCGTCAGACCGTCCTGCTGCCTGATGAGCGCCGCAGGCCCATGCTGGACGGGGTCGGCGGCTTCGTCTTCGGTCTGGCCGCCCGGCTGCGCGACCGCGACGAGGCGGGCGAGATCGCTCGTTGGACTGAGGTCGCGCCCGCGCCCCACGCCACCGACGCCGCCCTGACCGGCGTGGGCCGCCAGTGCGCCGAGCTGTTGCGCGACGGCCTGATCGACCCGATCCGCTATTCGGTGCTGGAGCTGCGGCTGACCGAGATGAGCCATGTCCTGGCCGGCTGCGAGCGGATCAAGACCACGCCCCTGCCCTTCGCCTACGCCCTGCTGCTGCACCGGACGGCCCATGCCTTTTGCCTGATGCTGCCCTTCGCCCTGGCCCCGGCGCTGGGGTGGTGGACGATGGCGGTGTCCCTGCTGGTCGCCTACACCTTCTTCGGTCTGGACGCCCTGGGCGACGAACTGGAAGATCCCTTCGGCGACGATCCCAACGACCTGCCCCTGGACGCCATGAGCCGAATGCTGGAACGCGAACTGCGCCACGCCCAGGGCCAGACCGACCTGCCCCCCGTCTGGCCGGCCCAGCGCGACCGGCTGAGCTGAGCGGCTGACACAGAAAGTAACCGCGTTATTCTAGCCGCTCATCCCCGCGGAAGCGGGGACCCAGTCCTTTTGCGGGGCAGACCGTGGCTTTCTTCACCTACATCGTCGCCAACGGGCGGAACGGCGCCCTTTATACCGGCTCAACCGACAACATTGTCGAACGCACGTCCCAGCACCGCGCAAAGGTGTTCAGAGGCTTTTCCGCCAAGTATGGGTGCGCTGTTCTGGTCTGGTACGAGCTTCACCCGACCCGGCACGACGCCTTCATTCGCGAACGCCAGATCAAGAAATGGAACCGCGTTTGGAAACTGGAGCTGATCGAGCGGGCCAATCCGGGCTGGCGCGACCTGTTCAACGACCTGTTCTGAGGCTCTCACTGGGTCCCCGCTTCCGCGGGGATGAGCGGAAAAAATGATACGCCTTCACGTCGCCTCCGACCTCGCCCCCGGCCATGCCGTCGCTCCGACCCTCGACCAGTCGCGCTACCTGACCCAGGTGATGCGGCTGAAGGCGGGCTACGACCTGCTGGTCTTCAACGGCCGTCACGGCGAGTGGCGCGCCAGCGTCGCCGAGGTGCTGAAGAAGGGCGTCATCCTGCGCGCCGAGGAGCAGGTGCGCGAACAGACCCACGGCCCCGATCTGGAGCTGATCGTCGCCGTGGTGAAGAAGGCGCGGATCGAAACCATCGTCGAGAAGGCCGCCGAACTGGGCGCGAAACGGGTGCGGCTGGTCCTGACCCACCGCACCAACGCCGACCGGCTGCGGCTGGACCGGCTGGACGCCATCGCCGAGGAGGCCGCCGAACAGACCGGCCGTCTGGACGTTCCCCCGGTCGATGATCCGGTCAAGCTGGACGCTCTTCTGGACGGCTGGGACGCCGAACGCCGGCTGATGTTCTGCGACGAGACCGGCGGCGCGCCCGCCATCGGCGCCCTGACGGCTGCGGGCGGTGACAAGTGGGCCATCCTGATCGGCCCCGAGGGCGGCTTCTCGCCCGAGGAAGGCGAGCGGCTGCGAGCCCTGCCCTTCACCACCGCCGTCTCTCTGGGCCCGCGCATCCTGCGCGCCGACACCGCCGCCATCGCCGCCCTGACCCTGTGGCAGGCGGCTGTCGGCGACTGGGAACGATAGAAGTTTTGCGTCGCCCCTCTTGAGCGGGGCCGTATCCTCGCCCATCTAGCCGCGACAGCAGGGGTTACAGATGACCGACACGGCGCCGCTTTCGAAAGAGCAACTGATCCACGCCATGTCGAAGGGCGAGAAGCCCGCCGACCAGTGGCGCATCGGCGCCGAGCACGAGAAGTTCGGCTTCGACAAGTCCACCCTGCGCCGCCCCGCCTATGAGGGCGACAACGGCATCCTGGCCATGCTGACCGGGCTGCAGCGCTTTGGCTGGTCGCCGGTGGAGGAAGCCGGCCACGTCATCGCCCTGGAGCGCAAGAACGCCGAAGGCTTCACCGCCTCGATCAGCCTGGAGCCAGGCGGCCAGTTCGAGCTGTCGGGCGCCCCGCTGCAGACCATCCACGACATCTGCTCGGAAACCGGCCAGCACCTGATGGAGGTCAAGCAGGTCGCGGACCAGCTGAATCTCGGCTTCCTCGGCGCCGGTTTCGACCCCCTGTGGCGGCGCGAGGACGTGCCGGTCATGCCCAAGGGTCGTTACGGCATCATGCGCGCCTACATGCCGAGGAAGGGCTCGCTGGGCCTCGACATGATGCTGCGCACCTGCACCATCCAGGCCAATCTCGACTTCGATTCCGAAGCCGACATGGTCATGAAGTTCCGCACATCTCTGGCGCTTCAGCCCATCGCCACGGCCCTGTTCGCCTGTTCGCCCTTCACCGAGGGCAAGCCGAACGGCTTCCTGTCGGCGCGCGCCAATGTCTGGACCGACACTGATCCCGACCGCACCGGGATGCTGGACTTCGTCTTCGCCGACGGCTTCGGCTACGAGCGCTACGCCGACTATGCGCTGGACACCCCCATGTATTTCGCCAAGCGCGGCGAGACCTATGTCGACCTGTCGGGCAAGTCGTTCCGCAAGTTCATGACCGAGGGTCTGGACGCCCTGCCCGGCGAGCGCGCCACGGCCAAGGACTGGGCCGACCACCTGACCACCCTCTTCCCCGAAGTCCGGCTGAAACAGTATCTGGAGATGCGCGGCGCCGACGGCGGCCCGTGGAGCCGCATCTGCGCCCTGCCCGCCCTGTGGGCCGGCATCCTCTACGACGCGCCGTCTCTCGCGGCGGCCTGGGACCTGTGCAAGGACTGGGACATCGCCGACCATGAGCGCCTGCGCCGCGACGTCACCCGTCTGGGCCTCAAGGCCGAGGTGGCGGGCCGCAGCGTGCGCGACATCGCCGTCGATCTGGTCGAGATCGCCAAGCACGGCCTGAAGAACCGCGCCCGCTTCTCGGGCGGCATGGTCGATGAGCGCGGCTACCTGTCGGAACTGGAAGACATCGCCGACAGCGGCGTGACCCCCGCTGATCGCCTGCTGGAGCTGTATCACGGCGAATGGCAGGGCGACGTCAGCCGCATCTATCGCGACCTTGCCTACTGAGGCCGAGGGGCAGAAATAGCCGTTACCGAAATCCGAGCTTAACCGCTAGCGTCTAGGGTCGCGGCAGTACGCCAAGGATAGTCGCCGATGACCTGCTCCCCACAGACTGCCGCCTTGCGACAGACCGGGGCGACGGCCGAAGATTCAGGCGGTGATCTGGCCACCTTCTTTGACGTCTCGCTGGACCTTCTGGTCATTCGCGACCTGGACGGTTTGATCGTCCGGGTCAGCGCCTCCTGGGCCGCGACCCTCGGCTATCAGCCCGAGGACCTGATCGGCCTCGCCATCCTGACCCTGGTCCATCCCGATGACCTGCCCGGCACCCTGGACAGCGTCATCGAGGTCGAGACACGCCGTCCCGACGCCCCCGTGCGGGGGCACATCAACCGCTACCGCCACCGAGACGGCCACTACGTCACCCTGGAATGGCGGGCGCAGAAGTTCGGCGAGCGGATCTACGCCGTGGCCCGCGACGTGACCGCCAAGATGGCCGCCGAACAGGCCCTGATCGAGGCCAAGGCCGCCGCCGAGGCCGCCAACCGCGCCAAATCGGATTTCCTGGCCAATATGAGCCACGAGATTCGCACCCCTCTGAACGGGGTCATCGGCATCGTCGACGCCCTGTCGCGCACGCCGCTGTCGCCCGATCAGGCCGAAATGGTCGATCTGATCGCCGCCTCGGGCGTGACGCTGGAACGGCTGGTCTCGGACATGCTGGACGTATCCCGCATCGAGGCGGGCAAGCTGGACCTGGAGTTGCGGCCCTTTGATCTGGACGAAGCCCTGGCCGCGACGCTGGAAACCCTGAAGATCAAGGCCGAGGACAAGGGCCTGGCCTTCCACGTCGAGCGCCCCGCCCAGGCGCGCGGCGTTTTCGTCGGCGACAGCGTGCGCGTGGGTCAGATTCTGAACAACCTCCTGTCCAACGCCGTGAAGTTCACGACGGAAGGCTCTGTCACCGTCCGTTTCGCCATCAGCGAGGGCGACGGCGCCCCGACCCTGCTGTCGTTCGAGGTCGAAGACACCGGCGTCGGCTTCGACGCCGAGCACGCCGCCCGACTTTTCCAACGGTTCAGCCAAGCCGACAGCAGCATCACCCGCCGTTTTGGCGGCACTGGTCTTGGCCTGTCGATCTGCCGGTCGCTGACCGAGATGATGGGGGGACGAATCGAGGGGGAGTCCACGCCCGGCGTCGGCAGCCGTTTCCGCGTGGAACTGCCCCTGCCCCGCACCGATAGCCTGTCGAGGCGCGATCCGGCGGCGTCGCCCAGTCCGACGCGCCTGCTGCGGGTTCTGCTGGCGGAAGACCACCCGATCAACCAGCGCCTGGTCCAGTTGATCCTGGCCGATCATGTGACCGAGTTGGTGATCGTTGATGACGGGGCTCAGGCCGTGGCCGCCTTCGAGGCCCGGCCTTTCGACGTGGTGCTGATGGACATGCAGATGCCGGGCATGGACGGGCTGACGGCCACCCGCGCC
>JALAGW010000012.1 GCA_022712235.1 Brevundimonas sp.
CCGATCGCAACCTGCCCTTCGCCTCACCGGACGCCAGAGCGACGGCCATCGCCGGGCTCCTGATCGAGTTCCTGCAGCAGGAGGTGAAGCTGGGCCGCCTGCCGGCCCATCTGCTGCCGCTGCAATCGGGCGTGGGCAATGTCGCCAACGCCGTGCTGGCCGGCCTTCAGGACAGCCCGTTCGAGAACCTGACCGCCTATACCGAGGTGCTGCAGGACGGGATGCTGGACCTGCTGGACTCGGGCAAGCTGACCGTCGCCTCGGCCACCGCCTTCTCGCTGAGCCCCGAGGCCGCCGCCGATCTGAACAGCCGCATGGAGCAGTTCCGCGGCAAGATCATCCTTCGCCCGCAGGAGATTTCAAACCACCCGGAGATCATCCGCCGCCTGGGCTGCATCGCCATGAACGGCCTGATCGAGGCCGACATCTACGGCAACGTCAACTCGACCCACGTCATGGGCTCGCGCATCCAGAACGGCATCGGCGGCTCAGGCGATTTCGCCCGCAACGCCTACATCTCCTGCTTCGTCACCCCATCGACGGCCAAGGGCGGCAAGATCTCGGCCATCGTCCCCATGGCCAGCCACGTCGACCACATCACCCAGGACGTTCAGGTCATCGTCACGGAACAGGGCCTGGCCGACCTGCGCGGCCTGTCGCCCAAGCAGCGCGCGCGGGTCATCATCGCCAACTGCGCCCACCCCGACTATCGCGACGCGCTGAGCGACTATTACGCCCGCGCGCTGAAGAGCTCCTACGGCCTGCAGTCCCCCCACCTGCTGACCGAAGCCCTGTCCTGGCACCAGCGCTACATCGAAACCGGCTCGATGAAGCCGTAAGCTTCGCCTTGCCCACCGCCGCATGACGCGTATCGTCGCTCTTTGAACGGAGGGCGGCGCATGGGGCGGGGATTATCGAAACGGCGGCTAGGCCGCATCGCGCTTGCCCTTGTCGGGCTGGCGCTCGCGGGGCTGATCGCCGCCTTCACCCTGCGCCCGTCGACCGAGGCCTATCCGACGCTGGCCGTGCGCCCCGGTCCTGCGATGCCGGGGCAACTGACGGTCCGCTTTCTCGGCACCTCGACCCTGA
This sequence comes from Brevundimonas sp., assembly GCA_022712235.1. Lineage (GTDB taxonomy): Bacteria > Pseudomonadota > Alphaproteobacteria > Caulobacterales > Caulobacteraceae > Brevundimonas. The sequence continues at coordinate 1,090 of JALAGW010000012.1, forward strand.
CTTTCGACGACGGTCGGGACCTCGTCATGATCGACGGCTATCTCAGCCGCCACGGCGCCGTCGCCCTGCTGACCCAGCCCCTGCGCCCGGATCAGGCCGCCATCGCCCGCCACCTGAAGCGGGCCGAAATCCGCCGCGTCTCGGCCCTCTATGTCGCCCACACCCATTTCGATCACGCCCTGGATTCGGCCAGTCTGGCCAAGACCTACGGCGCGGCCCTGAACGGCACAGAAACGATGGCGGCCATCGCCGTCGCCGAAGGCGTCGAGGCGTCCGTGCAGCGCCTGAAGTCAGGCCAGTCCTCTACGGTGGGCGCGTTTAAGGTCACGCCTTACAGCACGCCCCACTCGCCCGGAGACGTGGCGGCCGGCGCCACGGCGGCGGATTTCCGCATCCCGGCTCGCGCCCGCGCCTATCCTGAAGGCGGCGCCCATTCCTTTCTGATCGAGCATGGGACGTGTCGCATCCTGATCGTGCCCAGCGCGGGCCATCCGGGCGACGCCTTCCACGGCCTGCGCGCCGATGTCGTCATGCTGGGCGTGGGCAACCTGTCACGACAAGGCCCAGAGGCTATCGCCGCCTACTGGCGCGACACGGTGACGGCGACAGGCGCACGGCTGGTCGTGCCGATCCACTGGGATGACTTCTCACGCTCGCTGGATCAGCCGTTGAAGCCCTTCCCCTATGCCGTTGATCGCTTCGATCTGACCATGACGCAGTTGACCGCACTGGCCGGCGATCAGGTCGCGCTGCGCCTGCCCCGCGCCTTCGACGCCATGGACTGGTCCGCGCTGCCCCCCGGGGGCTGCACCTAGCGGTTCAGGCCCGTCGGGAAGGGGCGGCCCAGAGCCTCGGCCATCGCCTGCTGGCTCAGCATGAAGACCAGATCGCGCTGGTGGTAGTTGTTGGACAGGACCACCACGGTCACGTCGGCGTCGGGCTGATAGAGGACCAGGTTGCGGAACCCGGCCCAGCTGCCCGTGTGATAGATCTGCTTGTCATCAAAGGCGGGCTTCACCTGCTCGCCCAGGCTGTTGACGTAGATGCCGTAGCCATAGGCCCGGTGCGCGCGACCGCGCTCCTTGGGCGTGCCCTCAGGGGCGTGGTCGGCGATCATCTGGGCGTAAGAAGCGTCGCTGAGGACATGGCCCTTATGCAGGGCCTGGTTCCACACCAGCATATCGTCCAGCGTCGAATACAGGGCGCCGGCGCCATAGACGACGCTGACATTGGCGATCGGCTGGGCCGCCAGACCGCCGGGGAAGTTGGCGTAGCCCATGGCCAGGCCCTGCGCGTCGGCGTGGGCGTCGGAGCCCGTATCCTTCAGGCCCAGGGGCTTCAGGATGGCGTCGTGCAAATAGGTCTCGAACGGCTTGCCGCTGGCCTTGCTGACGATCTCGGCGGCTAGGTTATAGGCGGCGTTGTCGTAGCGGATCTTAGTTCCCGGCTCGAACTGCAGGCCATAGCGGGCCGAGGTCTCGGTCAGTTCCTGCGGCGTGCGCGGGGTGACGCGAATGCGGCCCCACTCGGACTGGGCCATCAGGTCCGGGATGCCCGAGGTGTGCGACAGCAGATGGCGGATGCGGATCGGCTTCCACGCATCCGGGCAGGTCTCGATCCATTGGCAGACCGGGTCGTCGACCGACAGCCTGCCCTCATCCTGCAGCTTCAGGATGGCGGCGGCGGTGAACTGCTTCGACACCGAGGCCAGGCGGAAGCGGGTGTCCAGCTGCAGCGGCTGATCGTTCTCGTAGTTCGCCTTGCCATAGACCTGACGGAACAGGACCTGATCGCCCTTGGCCACCAGAATGGCGCCCATGAACTGCTTGCGCTCGCCCAGATAGTCCAGCCGCGCCTTCAGTTGCGGTAGCGCCTCGACCACCTCGACCGGCGGACGCTCAGGCAGCTTGGCCTTGGTCGCCGTCGCCGCCTGGGTCTCAGGCGCGATGGCGTGGACGATCCAGGCGCCGGCGCCGGCGGATACCAGGGCGACCACAGCCAGGGCTCCAAGGAACCAGGGCCGCCCGCCTGCGGACTTGGGAACTACAAACACGATACTGAACTACGATCCTAGACGTCGAACTCCAGCCCGAACTGGGCGTAAAGGGCGCGGCTGTCCTGCCATTTCGGGTCGACTTTGACGGTCAGGAACAGGTGGACAGGCCGGTCGAGCAGCTCGATCAGCTCCTCGCGCGACTTCTGGCCGATCCACTTCAGGGTCTGGCCGCCCTTGCCCAGAACGATGGGACGCTGGCTCTCGCGCTCGACATAGATGGTCTGTTCGATGCGGGCCGAGCCGTCCGGCTTCTCGTCAAAGGCCGTGGTCTCGACCGCCGCCGAATAGGGCAGTTCCTCGTGAACGCGCAGATAGACCTTCTCGCGGGTGATCTCGGCCGCCAGGACCCGCACCGGCACGTCGGCCGACTGGTCTTCGGGATAGAGCCACGGACCGGCGGGCATGGAGCGCGCCAGACGCTGCTTCAGGTCGTCCACGCCGTCGCCGCTGAGGGCCGAGATCATATAGACCTCTTCATAGACGCCGGTTTCGAACAGGCGGTGCGACAGGGCCAGCAGGGTGTCGCGCCGCATGCCGTCGATCTTGTTCAGACCCAGGATGACCTTGGTCCCCGTCGCCTTCAGATTGGCGATGATGGTCTCGGTGTCTTCGGCCGACTTGCGGTCGGCGGCCGTGCCGTCACGGCCTTCCGAAGCAATGTGCGAAGGCGCGTCGATCAGGTGCAGCACCACGTCGGCGTCCTGCGCCCCGCCCCAGGCCGAGGCGACCATGGCGCGGTCCAGACGGCGGCGCGGGGTGAAGATGCCGGGCGTGTCCACCAGGACGATCTGGGCGTCGCCCTCGATGGCGATGCCGCGCACGGGGAATCGCGTGGTCTGGACCTTCTGCGTGACGATCGAGACCTTGGAGCCCGTCAGCCGGTTCACCAGCGTCGACTTGCCGGCGTTGGGCGCGCCGATGATGGCGGCGAAGCCCGCATGCTGGTTGGGGTTGAGGGTCTCGGTCAAATTACGCCTTCTCGTTTCAACAGCGCCGTGGCGGCGGCTTTTTCCGCCTCCTGACGCGAACGTCCTGTTTGCTTCACGGGGTCGAAGCCGACCACCGTCGCCTCGACCACGAAGGTCGGAGCATGATCTGATCCGGTGCGTTCCACCACCCGATAGGTCGGCAGCGGACGCCCTTGGGCTTGGGCCCACTCCTGCAGAGCGGACTTGGGATTGGTCACGGCCGGTTCCGGCGGCGACGCGAACTCCTCGGCCCAGGCAATGTCGAACATGGCCTTGGCCGCCGTCAGGCCCCCGTCGCGATAGACAGCCGCCAGAATAGCCTCGACAGCATCGGCGATGACTCCGGCCTTTCTGCGGCCGCCCGTCTTGGTCTCGCCCGCCGACAGTCGCAGCGCCAGGCCGACGCCCAACCGCTCGCCGACGCGGGCGCAGGCGCTTTTGTCCACCAGGGCGTGCAGACGGGCCGACAACTGGCCTTCGTCCGCCGAGGGGAAGTCCCGCGTCAGGCGGTCGGCGACCAGCAGGCCCAGCACCCGGTCGCCCAGGAACTCCAGCCGCTCGTTGTCGGCTGGGCGCCGGCCGTCGGCCTGTCCCCCGCCCTCGCCCACGCTGGCGTGGGTCAGGGCCCGTTCCAGCAGGGACGGGTCGGAAAATTCATGGCCCAGCCGACGCCGGAGCGCGGCGACGGCCTCGGCCCGCACGTTCGCCATCAGTCCAGGATCTTGAAGAACCGGCTGGGACGCAGGTTGGCGAACCAGCTGACCGGGTTGAACAGCGACGCGCCCGGCGACCACGAGAACATGATGATCTCGGCCTTGCCGACCAGGTTCTCGGCCGGGACCATGCCCACGCCAGCCGACATCTCGACGCGGCTGTCGATCGAGTTGTCGCGGTTGTCGCCCATCATGAAGAAGTGACCAGCCGGAACCTCATAGACCGGAGTGTCGTCCAGGTCGCCGCCGGGACCATAGTCCTGGGTCATGAAGCTCTTGCCGTTGGGCAGGGTCTCGCGGATCTGGGCGACCGGACGCGGGCCGAACATGTCCGAGAGTTCGGCGCGGCTGACGACAACGTCCTTCACCGGAGCGCCGTTGATGTAGAGCTTGTTGGCGATCATCTGCACCTTGTCGCCCGGCAGGCCGATCACGCGCTTGATGTAGTCGGTCTTGTTGTCACGCGGCAGCTTGAACACGACGATGTCGCCACGCGTCGGGTCCTTGCCCAGGATGCGGCCGTCGAACAGCGGCGGGCTCCAGGGGATCGAGTGCTTCGAATAGCCATAGGACCACTTCGACACGACGATGTAGTCGCCCTCATAGAGGTTGGGCTCCATCGAGGCCGACGGGATGGTGAAGGGCTGGAACAACAGCACCCGCAGCACGAAGGCGATCAGCAGGGCGAAGACGACGGTCTTGATGATCTCGACCGTTTCGTTGCTCGCGGACTTCTCTTTTTTCACACGTTTGGCTTTCTTGGGACGCGGCGTGGCGTAGATCGGCTTGTCGCTGTCGAGGGCTTCGGGATCGTCGCCCATGTCGAAGGGGGCGTCGCCGTCGTCGCTCCAGATCGGTCGCTGCTCGGTCGGGTCGATGGCAGGATTGCCGGCGCCGCCGTTCGCCTTGGGGTCGTCGCTCATGGTCTGCTCGAATCCCCCGCAGAACGCGGGGTTGGAAGCCTGAGGCGTAAAGACTGATTACGCCACGGGCAAGGCTTCGATGACCACGAAAGCGAGAGCATAAGGGTGTTCATCGCTGAGGGTCAGATGGATGCGCGGCTCATGCCCTGGCGGGGTCAGGCGGGCCAGATGCTCGGCGGCATGGCCGGTCAGGGCCATGGTCGGCTGACCCGATTTCAGGTTCACCACCCCCATGTCGCGCCAATAGACGTCGGCGCGCATCCCGGTGCCCAGGGCCTTGGCGCAGGCCTCCTTGGCCGCGAACCGCTTGGCGTAGCTCCAGGCCGGGTCGGGCTTGCGGTCCGAACGGGTGCGTTCCAGTTCGGTGAAGCAGCGCTCCTTGAAGCGGTCGCCGAACCGATCCAGCGACTTCTGGATACGACGAATATCCGACAAATCCGCGCCGACGCCGATGATCACCGGCCTGCTCCCGACACCGCCTCGTCCATCGCCGTCCGCATCCGGCGAATGGCGGCGTCCAGACCGACGAAGACCGCTTCCCCGATCAGGAAGTGGCCGATGTTCAGTTCCTTGATCTCGGGGATGCCCAGAACCACGCTGGCGGTGGCGTAGTCGAGGCCATGGCCGGCGTGGACCTCCAGCCCCAGAATGTCGGCCTGGGCGGCGGCGGCGGCCAGGCGGTCCAGTTCGAAAGCGCGCTCGGCCGGATCGGTCAGGTGGCAATAGCGGCCGGTGTGGAACTCGACCACCTGGGCGCCCACGGCGGCGGCGGCCTCGACCTGGGCTTCGGACGGTTCGATGAACAGGCTGACGCGGATGCCGGCCTCCGACAGGGCCTTCACCACGGGGGCGATGCGCGCCTCGTGACCGGCGACGGCCAGCCCTCCCTCGGTCGTGACCTCCTCGCGCCGTTCCGGCACCAGACAGGCGGCGTGCGGGCGGTGACGCAGGGCGATGACCAGCATCTCGTCGGTCACGGCCATCTCGAAGTTCAGCGGCTTGCCCGCGCGACGGCACAGGGCCGTCAGCACGTCGATGTCGGCGTCGGTGATGTGGCGGCGATCCTCGCGCAGGTGGGCGGTGATGCCGTCCGCCCCCGCCGCCAGCGCCGCCTCGGCCGCGCGGGCCGGATCGGGATGAGCGCCGCCGCGCGCGTTACGAACCGTGGCGACGTGGTCGATGTTGACGCCCAGACGTACCCGCTCGCGCTTCATCCCGTTCTCTTTCTTCTTACTTGGCCAGCCGGCGGCTGCCCGGGTCCTCGACCGGCAGAGCGGCCAGTTCGGGCGGCAGGGCGTCGGCCGGATAGGCCGGGACGTCCAGCGTCGCCAGGGCGATCAGCGGCACGCCCACATCGGCGCGACCGCCCGAGCGGTCGACGATGCAGGCCGCGGCGACGACCTCGCCCCCGGCCTTCTGGATGGCGGCGATGCATTCGCGCGACGACAGGCCGGTGGTGACGATGTCCTCGACCATGACGACCTTCTCGCCCGGCTCGACGGTAAAGCCGCGGCGCAAGCGAAACTCGCCGCCCTCGCGCTCGACGTAGAGCGAGCGCACGTTCAGGTGCCGCGCCGTCTCATAGCCGGGGATGATGCCGCCGACGGCGGGCGAGATCGCCACGTCCACCGGGCCGACCGTGGCGACGATCTTGTCAGCCAGAGCCTTGCACAGGCGCTCGCAGCGGCGCGTGTCCATGAAGACCAGGTTCTTCTGCAGGAAGACCGGGCTGTGCAGGCCGGACGACAGGACAAAATGGCCTTCGCGCAGGGCGCCGGCGTCGCGAAATTCGTTGAGGACGTCTTCAGTGTTCATGAGAGGCTCCCTTAGACCCTGCATCCGCGCCCCTCAAGCCGAGCGACCTACTTGATGTCGCAGTTCGGCTTCAGCCCGCCTTCCAGCAGCTTCGTCCACACCGTCTCGGCGTCGTCGGCGAAGGCGAACAGTTCCATGTCCGAAGCCTTGACCATGCCGTGCTCGATCAGGGTGTCGAAGTTGATGACCGAGCGCCAGTAGGCCTCGTCGAACAGGACGATGGGGATCGGAGGCGCCTTGTCGGTCTGGCGCAGGGTCAGGATCTCGAACAGCTCGTCCAGGGTGCCGAATCCGCCGGGGAAGACCACCAGACCGTTGGCCCGCATGGCCAGATGCATCTTGCGCATGGCGAAGTAGTGGAACTGGAAGGTCAGTTCCGGCGTCGACCAGGGGTTGGGCACCTGTTCGTGCGGCAGGGTGACATTGAAGCCGATCGACGGGGCGCCCGCTTCATGCGCGCCCTGGTTGGCGGCCTGCATGATGCCCGGCCCGCCGCCGGTGGCGATGACGTTGTCGCGCACCTCGCCCGGCGATCCGCGGAAGGCTCCGCCCCGCTCCGAGGCGATACGGCCGAACAGGCGCGCCTGCTCATACCAATAGGCGTGACGTCCGCCGCCGTTGGCGCCGACGCGAGCGCTGCCGAACACCACGATGGTCGAACGCACGCCCCAGGCCTTCAGCGCCTCCTCGGCCTTCTCGTACTCCATCAGGAAGCGCACGCCGCGCATCGACTCGCCCAGCAGGAAGTCCTGATCCAGGGCGGCCAGGCGATAGGAGGGCGACGCCAGTTGAGCGGCGTTGGCGAGCTTTTGCTGTTCGGGAGACATTTCGGCCTTCAGAGTCAGTCGCGCGGGCGATCAGCCGCGCGCGCGGTCCACGGTGTCGACGGACGGATTGGCGCGCAGCGCCGCGATGATCATGGTGGCGTGGCGGGCGTCCTCGACTTCCACGTCGATGTCGACGTCGAAGAAGTCCTGCTGACGATGGGCCATCGACAGGTTCAGGATATTGCCGCCGGCCTCGCCGATGATGGTCGCCACCTGCCCCAGCACGCCCGGCGCATTCCGGATGGTGGCGCGCAGGCGGGCCGAGGCCACCGCGTCCTGCTCGGCCTGCGGCGTCCACTGCAGGTCCTGCCAGACGCTGTCGTCGTCAGCGAAGTCAGCTAGGCTCTGGCAGTCAATGGTGTGGACCGTCAGTCCCTTGTCGGGCTCCAGAATGCCGACGATGCGGTCGCCCGGCACAGGACTGCAACAGGCGCCGAAATGGATGCTGACGCCGGGCGTCAGGCCGCTGCCGCGCACGAACAGGCGGGCGTGTTCGTTGCCGATCCGCTTGCGCTCCGGCCCCGCCTTCAGTTGCCCCTTCAGCGCCGGGAACATGGTTTCGGCGATCTTGGTCGCGGCCAGACGGCCCCGCCCGATAGCGTCGAACATGTCCTCTTCGGTCGCGATGGCGTGGGTTTCCAGCACCGGTTTCAGCGAGACCTCGGCCAGCGACTTACCCGCACGCTCCAGCGTCTGCTCCAGCGTCGCCTTGCCCAGACGCACGAACTCGTCGCGTTCGGAGGTGCGGATGTGCCGGCGGATGGCCGAACGCGCCCGGCCGGTGACGGTCAGACTGCGCCAGTCGGTCGGCACCTCGCGCTTCGTCCCGCGAATGATCTCGACCACATCGCCGTTCTGCAGCGCCGTGCGCATCGGCTTCAGTTCGCCGTTGATCTTGACGCCCACCGCCGTGTCGCCGACCTCGGTGTGGACGGCATAGGCGAAGTCCAGCGCCATGCCGCCGCGCGGCAGGGTGATCAGCGCGCCCTTGGGCGTGAAGACGAAGACCTGATCCAGGTACATTTCGAGCTTGGCGTGCTCGACCCAGTCCTCGCCGCCCTCGCCGTGCTCGATGACCTGAACCAGATGGCGCAGGTTCAGCAGCGGGTCGCGCCCACCGTCAGCCTCCATCGCCTCACGGTCAAAGCCGTAGGAGTGGTTCTTGTAGGCCCAGTGCGCCGCCACGCCATCCTCGGCCACGCGGTCCATGATCTCGGTGCGAATCTGCATCTCGATGCGCAGGCCGCCGGGACCGACCACCGTGGTGTGCAGCGAGCGATAGTTGTTCGACTTGGGCGTCGAGATGAAGTCCTTGAACCGCTCCGGCACCATGGGCCAGGCGCGGTGGATGACGCCCAGGGCGCGGTAGCAGTCATCCTCGGCCTCGACGATCACCCGGAAGCCGTAGATGTCCGACAGGGACGAGAAGCCGACCGACTTCCTCTGCAGCTTGCGCCAGATCGAATAGGGCGTCTTTTCGCGGCCCTTCACATGGGCGGGGATGCCCGCCTCGCTGAGGACCGTCTCGATCTCTCGCGACACGCCCTCGATGGCGCGGCCGTGCTCCAGCTTCAGCGCCTCCAATCGGCGCTGGATGGCGACGCGGGCCGTGGCGTTCAGATGCTCGAACGCCAGCTCCTCCAGTTCCGAAGCGATGGAGTGGATGCCGATAGAGCGGCCCAGCGGCGCATAGACTTCCAGGGTTTCGCGGCTGATGCGCTCGCGCTTCTCCGGCTTGACGAAGTGCAGCGTGCGCATGTTGTGCAGACGGTCGGCAAGCTTGACCAGCAAGACCCGCACGTCCTTGGAGATGGCCAGGATGAACTTGCGCAGGTTCTCGGCCTGACGCGTGTGCTCGGCCTGAAGCTCCAGCCGCGACAGCTTGGTCACGCCCTCGACCAGAACAGCGATCTCTTCGCCGAACATGGCGGCGATGTCGTCACGGGTGGCCGAGGTGTCCTCGACCACGTCATGCAACAGGGCGGTGACGATGGTCGCCGTGTCCAGCTTGTAGTCGGTCAGGATGCCCGCGACCTGGATCGGGTGGGCGAAATAGGGATCGCCCGAGGCCCGCAACTGCGAGCCGTGCATCTTCATCGCATAGACATAGGCGCGGTTCAGCAGCGCTTCGTCGGCGGTGGGGTCATAGGCCTTGACCGCCTCGATCAATTCGAACTGGCGCATGATCGGGGCGCGCTTGGCTTCAGACACTTGAGACTCGGAGACTTCAGACGACAACGGCGTCGCCCCGGAAAGGAGCGACGCCGTCTGGTCTATCTGATTCGCGACTTGGTCCGGCGACGGGTCCGCGGGGGACCGCGCCGGGAGGATGGTGACGCCGTTGACAGGCTCAGCCGTCAGTAGCGTTCCTCCTGGCCGCCGTCCCGGTCGCTCTGCAGCGCACGGATCAGTTCGGCCTCGGCCATGTTCATGTGCTGCGGCTCGGCCAGCAGGGCCACGACTTCGGCCTCGTCCTCGGCTTCCGTGCGCTCATCGACGCGTTGCAGCGTGGTGATGATGTTCTCGCGCAGATCGTCCGGCACGACGGTGTCGTCGGCGATTTCACGCAGGGCCACGACAGGGTTCTTGTCGTTGTCGCGATCCAGCGTCAGAGGGGCGCCGTTGGCGATGTTGCGGGCGCGGTGACCGGCCAGCAGAACCAGACCAAAGCGGTTCGGAACCTTCTCGATGCAGTCTTCGACAGTGACGCGGGCCATGAAATTCCTCTGGCGGCAGGGAGAACCGCACAAAATATAGGGTTAGGCGTGATTGTGCAACGCCGCGAAGGCCGGAATGCGGCGCAAAACGCCTCAGTTCTTCCTTTGAGCCAGCGGATAGCTGATGATCAGCACAAGGTCCACCTCTCCCGTCTGGCGGATGCCGACGACATTGCCGTCGAACAGATAGGCCGCGTCGCCCGCGCGCATCCGCGTCGTCACCCCGTCCGAGGTCACTTCCCCCTCCCCGCTGACGACATAATAGACTTCGTCGTGGGCGATCGGGTGCAGACCGATGGCCGCGCCGGGATGCATGACCCGCTTACGGAACTCCATCGCCCGGTTCGGCACGCCGTCGGAGATGCGATAGGCCGTGCTCATGCCCTCCCCGTTATGCGGCGGGACCTGACGAACCATGACGTCCGCCTCGCGGATCACCACGCCGGTCCCCGCCGGCGGCGAAGCGGGTTGGGCCTGCAGGACGGCCAACAGGGCGAGGGTGGGCAGGAACATGGCATTGTCTCCCGGTGTCATTTCTGACGAAGCTAGCCGGCTCCGGGATCAGGTCAACGGTTCAAAGGTCGCGCATCGACGCCGACGGTCGCCTGTTTGGCCAGGGTCGCGGCGTCGCCCTCAAGCGTCGGATGTCGCCACGCCGGAGCGATCTCGGCCAGAGGCCCCATGACGAACAGGCGCTCGGCCGCGCGCGGATGCGGCAGGATTAGGCCGTCCAGGTCGCCGCTCAGCCGCCCATAGGCGATCAGGTCCAGGTCCAGGGTGCGCGGCGCGTTGCGGACGCTGCGACGCCGATCGAAGACGTCCTCCATCCGCGACAGCTTGCTCATCAGGACGCCCGGATCATGCTCGGTGCGCACGATGACCACCCCATTCAGGAAGGGCGGATCGGTCGGATCGGGCCAGGCCTGTGACGACCACCAGGACGAGCGGGCCAGAATATCGACACCCTCGGCCCGGAAACGAGCGAGGGCCGCCTCAAGAGACTCTTCGCAGGACGCCCAGACGCCCTTGTCATTGCAGCCCAGGGCGACGATGACTGCGCCGTCCAGATCGAGGTCGCTTTCAGGGATTTCGGTCGGGACGCTCATATTCTCGACCATTTCCACGGACCCATACTTCATGACCGGCCACACGGGCGACCGCATCGCCTTGTTCATCGACGGCGCCAACCTCTATTCGGCGGCCCGCGCGCTCAACGTCGATCTCGACTTCAAAAAGCTGTCCGACTGGTTCGGCCAGAAGGGCCAGCTGGTGCGCGCCTATTATTACACGGCGGTGGTCGAGGGCGAAGAGTTCTCGCCCGTCCGCCCCCTGGTCGACTGGCTCGACTACAACGGTTTCACCGTGACGACCAAGCCGGTCAAGCGCTTCACCGACGCCCAGGGCCACAGCCGCATCAAGGGCAATATGGACATGGAGATCGCGGGCGACATGATGGAGCTGGCCCCCCGCCTGGACCACATGATCCTGTTTTCAGGCGACGGCGACTTCCGCCGACTGGTCGAGGCCATTCAGGCCAAGGGCGTGCGCGTCACCGTGGTTTCGACCACCCGCAGCCAGCCGCCGCAGATCGCCGATGAACTGCGCCGCCAGGCCGACGCCTTCATCGCCCTGTCCGACGTCATGGTCCACTTCAGCAAGCCCAAGTCCGCGATGAACCAGGGCGTCGCCCGCACCCTGGACCGGAGCGACCGGACGTGAGCCGCGCCCTGAACCCGGAACCGGCGCGCGCCTGCCCTCTTTGCCCGCGATTGGTCGCCTATCGTCAGGA
>JALAGW010000131.1 GCA_022712235.1 Brevundimonas sp.
GAGGAGCCCTGAGATCATGCATCCCTTCTTTCGCCCCCGCAGGGCTCGGACCTCGGCCCCTGACTCGACGCCCTATCTGAGGGCCGGCCAGGTCTGGGACGACCGCATGGGTCTGTCCCTGGCCCATGCCCGCAACTGGCGGCGCATGGCCCTGGCCAATCTGGTGATGGCGGGCTTCCTCGGCGCGGGCTGGTGGGTCCAGGCGGACCGGGCCGTGGTCATGCCCTTTGTCGTGGAGGTGTCGGACTGGGGCGAGACCCAGAGGATCACCGCCATAGGCGGCCGCTACGAGCCGAGCGAGGCCCAGGTCGGTCATGCGCTGGGCGGCTGGATCCGCGATGTGCGCTCCAAGAGCATCGACCCCATCGTCATCCGGCAGAACTGGCTGAGGGCCTATGATCTGATGACCCCGAAGGCGGCCGCCTTCCTCAACACCTGGGCCCAGACCCACGACCCCTTCGCCGACGCCGGACGCGAGGCGGTCAATGTCGAGGTGCTGAACGTCGTGCGCCGCACCGAGCGAACCTACGACCTGCAATGGCGCGAGACCCGCTTCGTCAACGGCCAGCAGGCCGGGAGCGAACGCTGGCGGGCCCTGATCACCACCGGCCTGCAGCCGCCTCGGACCGAGGCCGAGCTGATGAAGAACCCCCTGGGATTGAAGATCGAGGACGTATCATGGACCCCCGACGCCTCCTGACCCCGACACTCACCCTGGTTGCGGCTGGATCGATGCTGGCCGGCTGCGCCGCCCTTGCGGGAGGCGGGACGGGTTCGCCCCAGCCCAGCCTGGCGCCGGAAGTCGTGCTGGCGGCTTTCGAGGAAGCTCTCGTGGTTCCCGTCGCACCGGTCGTCTCTCCGACGGAGGTTCCCTATCTGGCGCCGGCTGCGACGATGTCATCGTCGCCCGTCGTGGAAGCGAGGGCCGGTCTGAGCGGCCGGGCCGCCATTGCCATGGCCAACCAGGCGGCGCGGTCGCCTTCGCGGTCGCACGGTTTCGTCGGCGGGGTCCAGGTCTTCGCCTGGTCGCCAGGGCGGGTGTTCGAGGTCTGGACCGCGCCTCTGCGGGTCACCACCCTGACGTTGGGCGAGGGCGAGGCCCTGGTTTCCAAGGCGGCGGGGGACACGGTCCGCTGGCAGATCGGCGAAGCGACGTCGGGAACGGGGGCCGCGCGCCGGACCCATGTCCTGCTGAAGCCGCTCGAGCGCGGGCTGGAGACCAATCTGGTCCTGACCACCAATCGCCGGGTCTATCTGCTGGACCTGAAGAGCGGCGCGGCCGACGCCTTCAATGCGGCGATCGCCTGGGATGAACCGGAGACATCTGCGGCAGGGGCGGGTGTCGAAGAACCAAAGGGAGCGGACCTGCTCGTAACGCCGCAGGGGCCGCTCGATGCGCGCTACCGTATCGAACCCCAGGGGCGGCGAGCGCGCTGGACGCCCTTGTCGGTCTTCAACGACGGCACGCGCACCTTCATCGTCTTTGACGCCGACCTGCAGGTCGATGAGGCGCCGGTCCTGTTTGTGCTGACGCCGGACGGCGAGGCCCAGATGGTCAACTACCGGCAGCAGGGCGGGTTGTTCGTGGTCGACCGTCTGTTCGACCGGGCCGAACTCCGCCTGGGTGATCGTCGGCCTCAGGTGGTGCGCATCCATCGCCTTGCGGGAGCGGGTCGATGACCGACTTTGGCAAGCCAGATCCGGCAGCGGAGGCGCTTCGGCCCAAGGAGCCGGCGCCCGGTCTTTCCTTGCGGGCGCCTCGCCCGCCAGTGATCCGGCTGCGCAAGTCGGTCGTCCAGGCCGTGGTCATGGGCGGCGCCGTTCTGGTGTCGGGATCTCTGGCCTGGGCCTTCGTGGTCCAGCCCGAGCTTCGCGCCGGCGCCCAGGCGCGCGCGGCGGAGAAGAAGCCGGAGAAGGGGCGTGGCCTGGTGCGGCCGACCGAGATCGTCACCCGCCAGCCCTCGAGCTACGACCGGTTACCGGGGCCCCGGGGGAGCGCGGCGCCGGACGAGGCTGATCCAGTCCTGGTGGCGACGGTCTCCGCCTATCCGGCCCAGAACTATCGCCCACTGTCGACGCCGAGGTCCGCGGGTGCGAGCGCTGCGGACCAGGCGGCACGATCGGCCATCTTCTTTGACGCTGGCAGGGGCGGGGGGTCATCGATCGCTGAGCCGGTTGTGGCGTCGCCGCAGCAGGCGAGCGACGCCACAACCGCGAACGGGCGACGGGGCGCTGCCTACAATGAGAATGTCCTGGTCGCGCCCCTGTCGCCCTTCGAGCTCAAGGCCGGGGCCATTGTGCCTGCGGCCCTGCTGACGGGCGTCGACACCGCTCGGGCGGGCCCGGTCGTCGCCATGGTGACCCAGAATGTCTTCGACACGGTCAGCGGTCGCCATTTGCTTGTCCCCCAGGGCGCGCGGCTGATCGGCCGTCATGAGGGCGAAAGCGCCTATGGCGATCGGCGGGCCTTCCTGGTCTGGGAGCGTCTGATCCTGCCCAACGGCAAGAGCCTGATCCTGGGCAGCGAGCCGGGCGTGGACGCGCAAGGGACGATCGGGGTGCGGGGGCAGGTCGATCGACGGCTGTTTCCC
>JALAGW010000132.1 GCA_022712235.1 Brevundimonas sp.
AAGGGGTGGAGGGGCGAATGAACCCAGGGGGATCGTCATCGCGGCGCCGCAGACGTCTCTGGCTTTTCGCCGGAGCCGAATTCGACGAGGCGAGCTGGGCGTTGCGTCTGAATGGAAGCGCCGTCGCCCTGGAAGGCAAGCCGCTGGAGGTTCTGCACGAGCTTCTGTTGCGCGCGGGCGAAGTCGTCACCAAGGAGGAGCTTCTGGACGCCGTCTGGCCCGGCGTCGCGGTGGTGGAAGGCTCCTTGCCCACCGCCATCTCCAAGCTCCGCAAGGCCCTGGGCGGTCGACAGGACGACATCATCGAGACCGTGCCGCGCGTCGGCTACCGACTGACGTGTTCGGTGAAGATCGAAAGCGTCGAATCTCCGCTCGCCCCTCGCTTTCGCTTCAAGGTCGGCGACGCCGTTCCTGGACGAAAGCAATGGCGGCTGACGGCGCCGCTGGGCGACACCGGCGCGCAAGACGTCTGGCTGGCCCTCCACGACAAGACCCGCGAGCAGCGCGTTTTCAAATTCGCCGATGCGCCCGACCGTCTAAGGGCGCTCAAGCGCGAGGCGGCGCTGTCGCGCGTCATCTTCGCCGGACTGGGCGGAGGCGCGCCGCTTCCTGCGCTGCTGGAATGGAATTTCGACGCCTCTCCCTATTGCCTCGAATACGCATACGGGGGACGCGACCTGCTCGGCTGGGCCGCCGACGCGGGCGGACTGACCGCGATCCCGCTCAGCGAGCGACTCGCCGTGGCGGCGGCGATCGCCCGAGCGGTAGCGGATGTCCACGCCCTGGGCGTGCTGCACAAGGACCTGAAGCCCGCCAACATCCTCATCGCCGCCAAGGACGGCGTGACCGTCGTCAGGCTGGCCGATTTCGGCAGCGGCCGTTTGCTCGACGACGCCGTGCTGGACAACTTCAAGATCACGGACCCCGGCTCGCTGGACGCCGATCTCGGGCGAGATGAACCTCGCTCGGGCACCCTCGCCTACCGCGCCCCTGAGCTAACCGGCGACGCCTTGCCGACGATCAGGACCGACATCTATGCGCTGGGATTGATCCTCCACCAACTGGCGTGCGGCGATTTCGCCGCCACGCTCGGACCTGGCTGGGAGGAGAATGTTCCGGACCCGCTTCTGCGCGACGACATCCGCCGGGCGGCCGAGGTCGATCCGACGCGAAGGCTGGACAGCGCCGGCGAGTTGGCGCGGCGCATCGACAACCTCGAAGCGCGTCGACAGCAGGCTGAACGAGAGGCCGAACGCGCCGCCTTGCTGGCCGAGCAGAGAAGGCTGGAGGACCGCCGCGCGGCTCGCCGCCCCTGGGTGCGAGCCGCGACAGCCAGTCTCGGGGTCGGCGCCGCGGTCGCCGCCGTTCTCGCGGCCGTAGCGGTCCACCAGCGCAACGAAGCGCTGTCGGCGCAGCGACTGTCCCAGGCGAGCTATAGATTCCTAGCGGAAGATGTTCTCGCCGGCGTCGATCCCGCCCGCGCGAACGCGGCTGAGGAAACCCTGGTCCAAGCCATAGCCCGCTCGGGCGGAACGATTGCGCAGCGATTCCGTGATCAACCCGAAGTCGCGGCCTATCTCTACGCCACCCTGGCGCGCGCATTCGACCTGCGTTCGGACTTCAGCGAAGCCTTCCGCTACTACGCGGCCGCCGAGGCCAGCTATCGAAAGGCGGGGCTCGCTGAAAGCCCCGCCGCCGTCAACGCGCGGCTCCAGCATGCCGGAGCCCTGGCATTGTCCACGCAGACGGGCGGCCTGGACCGCGCCCGCGCCATCGTCCAGGCGGCGCAGAAAACGATCGCAGCTCAAGGGATAAAGGCGCCGGAAACATCGGTTTGGCTGGAGTCGGCGCTCGGCATGATCGCCCTGACGGGAGAGGACGTTCCTCAGGCTCAGGCGCACTACAAGCGCGCCTATGAGATGGCGCAACCGTTGACCGCCGCCTTCTCCGAACGACAAATCCTCAACTTCGGACAGCGCCACGCCTTCGGCCTGCTTCGGCTCGGCCAGGGCGTTGAGGCCGAGAGCGCCTTCCGCCCCCTGGTCGAGCGATCGACCCGACTATCGGGCGCCGACCATCCTGACACCCTGCTGCTTCGGCTCAACCTGGCCCAGTCTCTTATGGTCCAGCAACGCTATGACGAAGTCATCCCTGCGCTGGACGTCTTGCTGCCCCTGATGGAGCGCCGTCTCGGCCGTGAGCACCGGCATACGCTCCTGCTCCTGGCCGCACGCCAGCAAGCCCTGGGCTCCATCGGCCGATACGCCGACGCCGCGCGCGATGGAGACCGTGTCTGGCGCGCCGCCGCGCGGAAGGACGGCGCGTCTTCCTTCACAGCCATAGCGGGACGGGCGGATGTAGGCATTTCCCAATGTCGCGCCGGACGCCTGACGGACGGCTCCGCCAACATCAGCGCCGCCCTGACGACGCTGAGACAGGACGCGGCGGGCCGTGACGCCATGGAAGACGCGGTGAAGGCCGCCCTGGCGGACTGTTACATCCAGATGCGCCGTTTCGACGAAGCCGCGGGCCTTCTGCACGACATCGACCGCGAGAAGGTCGCGCAGTTGGTCGGGGATCGGAACTTCGGCGCCCTGGTTGACCTCGCCCAGGCCGAAATCGCGTTGGGACGTGGAAATCCGCGACAGGCCCACGACCTGTTCGACCGCGCGCAAGGCGCCTTGCAGCACACGCAGGACAAGTTTGTCGTCGCCCGCCTCGCCGCCCTGGAGCAGGCCCTGGCCTAGGCCATACGCTTTCGTCCCCAACAGCGTGAAGCGCGAAGACGTGCGAAATCTACGCAAAGTCCGCCATTGCGGCCCTCTTCCCCTCGCCGCTATCCCTCGTTGCAGATGGGGGAATATGATGACAATCCAGATCCTGGCCCGCGTGAATCGACTGGCTCTCGGCGTCTCCGCAAGCGCCTTGGTGATGGCCGCTCCGGCCTTGGCGCAGACCGCGCCGACGACTCGCGACGTCGATCAAGCCCTGGCCCAGCCCGTGTCCTTCCCGGCGGACGCCTCCGCGATGACCGCTCAATGCGACGCCGGCCTGGATCGGATCGCCGCCCAGCGCGCCGCGCTGGAAGGCGAAACCGGCCCCGCCGCCGTGGAAACCACGTTCCGTCGCTATGACGACCTGATCCTGACCGCTTTCTCGCTGTCCAACGACGCCATGCTGATCGGCAACGCCCACCGGGACGGCGCCGTGCGCCAGGCAGGTCTGATCTGCGCCCAACGCGTCGGCGACGCGACGTCGGCGATCAATCTGTCGCGCCCCATCTATGACCGACTGAGCGCCATCGACGCTGCGAGCGATCCCCAGGCCGCCTTCTATCTGCAACGGACGCTGCGCGCCTATCGCGACGCCGGCGTCGATCGCGACGACGCGACCCGCGCCCAAATCCTGCGCCTGCAGGAAGGGATCACGAGCGCCACGCTCGCCTTCCAGGACAACATCAACAAGGCCCGGGCCGAGGTCACCGTCCGCCCTGATGAACTGGAGGGCCTGCCCGCCGACTATATCGCCAACCATCCGGTCGGCGACGACGGCCTGATCCGCGTCTCCACCGACTACCCCGATCTGGCGCCGGTGATGATGTACGCCCGCGACGAAGCGGCTCGCCGTCGCCTGTCGGAAGCCTATCAGAACCGGGCGCCGGAAAACGCCGAGGTCCTGGCTCGGATGTTGGCGCTGCGACACGAACTGGCGACCTTGCTGGGACGCCGGGACTTCGCCGAGTTGGCCACCGCCGACAAGATGATCGGATCGCCGGAGAAGGCGCGCGCCTTCCTGGCCGATCTGGATCAGGCGACCCTGGCTCCCGCCCGACGCGACTACGCCCGGATGGCCGCACGGCTGAACACCGACAGACTGATGGGCTGGAACGTCCAGTACGTCCAGCAACTGCTCCGCAAGGAAGACTACGCCGTCGACCCCCAGGAGGTCCGCCGCTACTTCGCCTACGACAATGTGCGCGGCGGCGTCTTTCAACTGACCGAGGACCTGTTCGGCGTCAAAATCCGTCCCTGGGACACCCCGGTCTGGGCGGACGATGTCGAGGCTTACGAAGTCGTCGAGGGCGATCAGGTGATCGGGCGCTTCTATCTCGACAATCATCCGCGTGAGGGGAAGTACAGCCACGCCGCCGTCGCGCCTGTCCGGGTCGGGCTGGAAGGGCGCGCCCTGCCCGTCGCCGTCCTGTTGGCGAACTTCCCCGCCGGCGATCACGCCACGGGCCTGATGGAGCACCGCGACGTAGAGACCTTCCTGCACGAGTTCGGGCATCTGCTTCACGTCATGTTCTCCGGCAAAGGCCAGTGGGCGCTCCACAGCCCCTTCCTGGGCATGGAGTTGGACTTCGCGGAAGCGCCTTCGCAGATGCTGGAGAACTGGGTCTGGGACTATGAAACCCTCCGCCGTTTCGCCGTCGATGCGAACGGCAAGCCCATCCCCGAGGACCTGGTCGCGCGGATGAACCGCGCTCGCGGGTTCGCCGAGGCGTTCGGCGACCGAACCCAGATGGGGTACGCCGCCATATCCCTGGACCTGCACACGGGTGAGCCGCCCGCGGACCTGGGCCGCGCCGCCCGCGAGGCGAACAACCGCTACGCCCTGGCGCTTCAACCCGAGACCGTTCACCCTGAAAACAGCTTCGGCCATCTGGGGGATTATTCGGCGCTCTACTACACCTACCTCTGGTCCAAGACGATCTCGACCGACCTGTTCACCGTCTTCGAAGCCCACGGTCTGCGTGATCCGGAGACGGCGCGCCGTTATCGGGACCGCGTCCTGGCGCCCGGCTCCTCACGACCGGCGGCCCGACTGGTCGAGGATTTCCTGGGCCGTCCCGTAAGTCTCGACGCCTATCGGGCGCGCCTCGCCCGCGAGCCCTGATCCAGGTCTTCAGGCGGCGGCGCTCCGCCCCAGAGCGCGCAGCGCCGCGGCGCCCGTCCGATCGTGATTGGACATGCCCTCGGCGATGAAGCGATCAAGGCATTCGAACAGGACCGGTTGCAGGGTGATCCGCCGACGGCTTCGATCCATGTCGACGAACCCCTGCGCCTCGGCGTCCAGCAGAAGCTGGCGAACATGGGCGCGGGACACGGCGAAACGCGCGCCCAGGCGCGACAACGACAAGGAAATCGTCGCCGATCCCTCGTCGATCGACGACTTGGCCATCTCCAGCAGCACGAGAATCCCGGATTCGCGACCGAGGAAGAGCATGATGCCGGGGTTCTGCAGAAGAACCATCGCCGACTCCATGAAGATGCCGGTCGCGATCCCGCGCTGGACCTGCTGGAACCTGCGGTCCCGCGCCAACGGCAAGCGATAGTCCGCCTCGCCGAACAGGCAGGCGAGCGGCGCGTAATGCGCCGTCAGCCAGTCCTGATCATGGTCCAGCATCCGGTCCGTCGGCCGTAGAAGACGCACGCGCCCATCGACCGCCGACGGCCGGCTCTCCAGATATCCGATCTGGACCAGGCGACCGAGAATGTGATCGATCCGTCGCGGACTGGTCAGGCAGAACATCGCCAAGGCCGTCTTGAGGTTGCCGACGGTCGGCCAGGTCGCGCGGTCCTCCTCGCGATGCCCGGCTTCCAGGCAGATGGCCACGGCGAAGACCACCATTCGCGCCGCCGCCATCAGCAGCTTGTTGTGGAAAGGGTCGTCTCCATACAGCGCCAGGACTTCTCGGATATAGGTCCGCCTCGCCAGCGGGAAGTCCGGATGCGCCCGGATGGATTCGGCCGTCCGATAGAAGACGCCGAAGCCGGGATCACAAGTCTTTCTTGTCCAGTCCTGACCCACAGCGCCCTCCCCAGAACACCTCGCCCCATGCTCGATGGCGAGACTACAGTCGGTCCAGCGGGAATTGCCATCAAGGGCGACTGCGATGCCGTCAGAGGCGATGGCTTCACAAATGAGACCCTTCGAAAGGATTCGAAGGGTCTCGCATGAATTCGTCTTTATATCAGTAGTTTATCGGTAATTTCGAAAGTGATGCTAAAAACTTCCGAAAACCCAGGATTATTCCCACTCGATGGTGCCGGGGGGCTTGGAGGTCACGTCGTAGACGACGCGGTTGACGCCGCGGACCTCGTTGATGATGCGCGTGGCGGTCTTGGCCAGGATGTCCCAGGGGAACTGGTAGAAGTCGGCGGTCATGCCGTCGGTGGAGCTGACGGCGCGCAGGGCCAGGACCTTTTCATAGGTCCGGGCGTCGCCCATGACGCCGACCGTCTTGACCGGCAGCAAGACGGCGAAGGCCTGCCAGATATCGTCGTAGAGGCCGGCCTTGCGGATTTCCTCAAGGTAGATGGCGTCGGCGTCCTGCAAGGTGGCGACCGCCTCCGGCGTGATCTCGCCGGGGATGCGGATGGCCAGGCCCGGCCCCGGGAAGGGGTGGCGCCCGACGAAGGCGTCGGTCAGGCCCAGTTCGCGGCCCAGGGCGCGGACCTCGTCCTTGAACAGTTCGCGCAGGGGTTCGACCAGCTTCAGCTTCATGAAGTCCGGCAAGCCGCCGACGTTGTGGTGGCTCTTGATCACCGCCGACGGACCGCCCGAGGCCGAGACGCTCTCGATCACGTCGGGATAGAGGGTGCCCTGGGCCAGGAACTCGGCGCCCTCGATCTTGGCGGCTTCGCGGTCGAAGATCTCGATGAAGACACGGCCGATGGTCTTGCGCTTGGTCTCAGGGTCCGAAATTCCGGCCAGTTCGCCGAGGAATTCCTTAGACGCATCAACGTGCACCAGCGGGATGTTGTAGTGCTCGCGGAACAGTTCCGTGACCTGCTTGGCCTCGTCCTTGCGCAGCAGGCCGGTGTCCACGAAGACGCAGGTCAGCTGATCGCCGATGGCCTCGTGGATCAGGACGGCGGCGACGGAGCTGTCCACCCCGCCTGACAGGCCGCAGACCACCTTGGCCGAACCGACCTGCTCGCGGATCTTGGCGATCTGCTCGTCGCGATAGGCGGCCATGGTCCAGTCGCCGGTCAGGCCAGCGATGCCGTGAGTGAAGTTCTTCAGGATCACGGCGCCGCGCGGGGTGTGCATCACCTCCGGGTGGAACTGCACGCCGTAGATCTTGCGCTCCTCATTGGCGATGGCGGCGTAGGGCGCGCCCTCCGAGGTGGCGATGACGTGGAAGCCTTCGGGGATGGCGGTGACGCGGTCGCCGTGGCTCATCCACACCGTCTCGCGGTGATCGACGGCGCCGATGCCGGCGAACAGCGGGCTTTCACGGGTGATGACGATCTCGGCGCGGCCGAACTCGCGATGGTGGCCGCTCTCGACCTTGCCGCCCAGCTCGGCGCAGATGGTCTGTTCGCCGTAGCAGATGCCCAGCACCGGCACGCCGGCCTCGAACAGGGCGTGGTCAGCCCTGGGGCTGTCGGCGTCGGTCGTCGAGTTGGGCCCGCCCGACAGGATGATGGCCTTGGGCGCGACCGTCTTCAGCGCCTCGCCCGCCTTGTTGAACGGGTGGATCTCGCAATAGACGCCGGCTTCGCGCAGGCGGCGCGCGATCAACTGGGTCACCTGACTGCCGAAATCGACAATCAGGACGGCTTCATGCGTGTGGGGCGCGGTCATGAGGGCTCAGAATCCGAAGCGGGCGTTGATGGGGCGGGTTCTTGACGGGTGAAGACGTCGGGATCAAGTCGCGATGCGGGAACATCGGCCAATGCGGCCAGGCCCTGCGTCGTCAGCACCTCGGACAGACGGTCCCAGGCGGCGGCCAGGTTCTCGTCGACCAGATGCAAATACTCGGTCCAGTCCTCCAGTTTCGACAGCTCGCTCTTGCCGTCGCTGACGCCGCGCAGCGCCACCAAAGGCACGCCGAAGGTCTGGGCCACGCGCAACAGGGCGAAGGTTTCCATGTCCACCATCTCGGCGTCGATGGCGTCATAGGCGGCGCCCGAGACGACATCGGCGCCGGTCGACAGGGTCGCGGTCGGCACGCCGGGGATGGGACAAGGCAGGGGCAGGACGGCGGGCAGGTCCAGCAAAGGCGTCTTGCCCTTCTCGAACCCCAGGGGGCTGGCGTCCATGTCGCGATAGCTGACCGACGAGGCCTGATAGACCGCTGCGTGCTCCAGATCACGCGATCCGCACGACCCCAGCGAGACAATCAGGTCCGGCAGGGCGTCGTCCGCCTCCAGCCGCGTCAGGGCGGCGGTCAGGGCGATGGCCGCCTCGACCGGACCGATTCCGGTCATCAGGGGCGTGATCCGCGCCTGCAGGGCGGCGCCATACTCAGCCGGCGCCGCCATGACCGGCAGAACCGTCAGGCCGTAGATGTCTTCGGAGCGCCCGTCGCTCATGCCGTGCGCTCATAGACGGCGGCGAAGAAGCCGTCGGTGCCGGTCGAGGCCGGCGAAAGGCGCAGGCGATGACCCTCGGCCAGTTGCCCCAGACGCTCGCGGGCGGCGTCGGTCAGGTTCGCCGCCTTCAGGGCCTCGGCCACGGGGACCGGGCGGAAGGCCGGGTTGTTTTCCTCGAAGGCGTCGGCCGTGGCCTCGTTCTCGTCGCGCAGCATGGAGCAGGTGACGAAGACCAGACGCCCGCCCGGCTTCACCAGCTCGGCGGCGCGGCCCAGGATTTGGACCTGCAGGGCGTGCAGACGCTCGACCTCGGCGGGCTTCAGACGCCAGGCGTCCTCGGGGCGACGACGCCAGGTGCCCGAGCCGCTGCACGGCGCGTCGACCAGAACCACGTCGGCCTGACGCACCAGGTCCTCGACGCCGCCGCCGTTCTGACCCAGCAGACGCAGATCGGCGGCTACCCCGGCGCGGCTCAGGCGCGGGCGGATGTTGTCCAGACGCTTCTGCACCACGTCATAGGCGAACAGGCGGATGCCCATCTCGACCGGCTTGGCCTTGGGCTTGGGCTGGATCACAGCCCCCTGCCCGTCCCCGCCGACCGGCGACCAGACGGCGGCGGGCGCTTCGACCACGGCGGCCTTGGTCGCGACCGGCTGGCCCAGCATGGCCAGGCCCAGGGTCTTGCCGCCGCCGCCGGCGCAATAGTCGACGACGGTCATGCCGGGTCGGACGCCCGTCAGCCAGCAGGCGACCTGACTGCCTTCGTCCTGGATTTCGATATGGCCCTGCTTGAAGGCCTCCAGCGCCTGGACGTTCGGCGGCGGCTCGGCCGACAGGCGCAGGCCCGCGGCCGACCAGGGCGTACGCTCGGGCGACAGCCCCGCTTCGACCAGTTCGGCCTCGACGCCCTCGACCGTGGTCTTGGCCAGGTTGACGCGCAGGTCGATCGGCGCGCGCGGCGCCATCAGCTCGTGGGCTTCCTCGGTCCAGCGATCGCCGAAGACGGCCTTGAAGTCCTCGACCACGAACTCGGGCAGGCTGGCGGCGACCCAGCCGGGCAGTTCACCCGGGGCTGCGGTGATGCGGCCGCGCTCCTGCTTCGACAGCGGACGCGGGCCGTAGCCCTCGCCCGAGTGCAGGGCCTCGATCTCGTCCAGCGGCAGGCCGTCGATCAGCGACAGCGAGCCGATGACCAGAGCCCTGCCATCCTCGCGCCCGCCCATGGCCCAGACCAGACGGCCGCGTGCACGGATGACCTTGTAGACGCGGTCGGCGATGGCGCGACGATCCTTGGACCCCGCATAGCGGTTGGCGGCGCCCCAGGCCTTCAGCACCACCTCGGCCGGCTGGCGACTGTGAGCGATGCTGTCGAGGACGGAGGCGGCGGCGGCGAGGCGGGCTGCAGGGGTCAATCGGGTCTCGGATCAGATGAAGAGGGCCACGAGGATCAGGATCAGTCCCGCGAGCGAGACCAGCCAGACCAGCGACCGGATATAGGGCACGCCAAGGGCGTAAAGCGGAACATAGGCGACGCGCGCCCAGAAATAGAGGGCGACGCCCCACAGGGTCAGGGCGCTTTCCGCACCCGTGACGTGGGCGATGAGGACAGCGCCGATGAACAGCGGCAGGGTCTCGTACAGGTTGCTCTGGGCTCTTTCGAGGCGACCGACGACGGGGTTATGCGACTCCGGCGTCTGATCTCGCGCCCCGGCGTTCCAGCCGATGCCGAACTCCAGCGTTCGCGCGCCTGCAGGCAGAAGTATCTGCACCAGGGCCAGAACCAGGGTCGCGACCAGATAGGTCAGTTCAGTCGTCACGCCCGGCCCTCCGCAACCAGTCAAAACGAAACCGCTCCCGATCCGAAGACCGGGAGCGGATCAGGGGATCAGCCCTGACGATAGTTCGGCGCCTCGCGCGTGATCATCACGTCGTGGACATGGCTTTCGCGCAGGCCCGCATTGGTGATGCGCACGAAACGGGCGCGGTCCTGGAAGTCCTTGATCGTCGCGCCGCCGACATAGCCCATGGAGGCGCGCAGGCCGCCGACCATCTGGTGGATGACCGGGGCGATCGGCCCCTTGTAGGCGGTCTGGCCCTCGATGCCTTCCGGCACCAGCTTCTCGGACGAGACTTCCTTCTGGAAGTAGCGATCCGCCGACCCCGCGCCCATGGCGCCGACCGAGCCCATGCCGCGATACGACTTGTAGCTACGGCCCTGGTACAGGAAGACCTCGCCCGGCGATTCATCGGTCCCGGCGAACATCGAGCCCATCATGGCCACGCTCGCGCCGGCGGCGATGGCCTTGGCCATGTCGCCGGAATACTTGATGCCGCCGTCGGCGATGACCGTGGCGTCCGTGCCCTTGGCGGCTCGGGCTGAATCCATGATGGCCGTCAGTTGCGGCACGCCGACGCCCGCGACGATGCGGGTGGTGCAGATGCTGCCCGGCCCGATGCCGACCTTCACGGCGTCGGCGCCGGCGTCGATCAGGGCGCGGGTGGCGTCATAGGTGGCGACGTTGCCGGCGATGATCTGCAGACGGTTGTTCTCGCGCTTGATGCGCTCGACCACCTGGGCCACCGAGGCCGAGTGGCCGTGAGCGGTGTCGATCACCACCACGTCGGCGCCGGCCTCGGCCAGGGCCATAGCTCGCTCATAGCCGGCGTCGCCGACGGTCGAGGCCGCGCCGACCAACAGGCGGCCCTGCTCGTCCTTGGCGGCGTTCGGGAAGGCCTGGGCCTTCTCGATGTCCTTCATCGTGATCAGACCGACCGCGCGATTCTGATCGTCGACCACGATGACGCGTTCGATCTTGCGGGTGCGCAGCAGATTGCGCGCCTCTTCACGACCGGCGCCTTCGCGCACGGTGATGAGGTCGCCGGTCGTCATCAGGGCCGAGGCCTTGATCGACGGATCGCTCTCGAACCGCATGTCCCGGTTGGTCAGCATGCCGACCAGCTTTCCTGTCGCCGGATCGACCACAGGGAACCCCGTGATCTTCTTGGCGGCGACGATCTGGCGAACCTCGCCCAGGGTGGTGTCGGGCGAGACGGTCACCGGGTTGATGACCATGCCGCTTTCATAGCGTTTGACGGTGCGGACCTGTTCGGCCTGCTCCTCGATGGTCATGTTGCGGTGAAGCACGCCCAGACCGCCGGCCTGGGCCATGGCGATGGCCAGCCTGCTTTCGGTCACCGTGTCCATCGCGGACGACAGCAGCGGGATGTTCAGTTTGATGCTGCGCGTCAGCTGGGTCGAGACATCCGCCATCGCTGGCATGATCTCGGATGCGCCGGGTTCGAGCAAAACATCGTCGAAGGTGAGGCCTTCGCGTATCTCCATGGGGAGTCTCCGTTTTGCGGGCCGCGTATAACGCCCCATGCCGGGGAACCGCAACCCCAAGAGCGACCTATGCAAAGGATAAGAGGAATTGCCTTGCGTTACGGCGCTCCCAGACCCAAGTATTGCGAATGGTTCGCATATTGATCAACACAGCCCGAAGCCTCGCGCTCAAGATCGCGAGCTATGGCGCCATGCACCTGATCGTCGCGATCCTGGTGGCCTTCGCTCTGACCCGCGACTGGCGCATCGCCCTGGCGGTCGGCGTGGTCGAACCGGTGTTACAGACCCTGGGCTATTCGATCCACGACCGGGTCTGGCACCGGATCGAGCAGCGTCGGATGCTATCGGGTTTCGAAGAGACCGCCGAGGCCGGCACCGCCCGCCTGGAACTGATGAACGCCCACGAGCAGAACCGCGCCCACAATCACCACGGCAGCCATGGCCACAGCCACGCCCTGCCCCGCAGCCTGAAACAGGTGGCGCTGAAGACCGTGACCTATGGCGTCATGCACTTTACGGTGGCGGTCCTGGTCGCCTTGGCCCTGACCCGCGACTGGCGCATCGCCCTGGCCATCGGCACGGTCGAACCCCTGGTGCAGACCGTCTTCTTCACCCTGCACGACCGCATCTGGACGCGGATCGAGGCCAGGAAGGCGCGACGGGCGGCGGAGGCGGCGGTCGCCTGACGCCCCACTCCTTCGTCATCCCGGAAGCGGCGCAGCCGCTATCCGGGACCGCAGAAAGCGCAGACGGCGGAACCTTGGGTGGTCCCGGCTCTACGCCTCGCGATGCGAGGCTTCGGCCGGGATGACGACCATGATCTACTTCTTGTTCAGCGCCACCAGAAACACCTCGGCGCTGCCCTTGCGGCTCGATTCCGGCTTCACGTACTTCACCGTCTCGAACTCCTCGCGCAGCCGCGCCAGAACCCCGCCGGCGTCGCCGCCCTGGAAGTTCTTGGAGACGAAGTTCCCGCCCGGCTTCAGCGTGCGGATGGCGAAGTCGGCGGCGATCTCGATCAGGGCGATGATCTTCAGGTGGTCGGTCTTGCGATGGCCCACAGTGTTGTGCGCCATGTCCGACAGCACCAGGTCCGGCCGCCCGCCGATGGCGTCGATCAGCTGCTGGTCCACGCCCGGATGGGTGAAGTCGGCCTGGATCAGGGTCGCGCCGGGGACCGGCTCGATCATCAGCAGGTCCACGCCCGCCACCGCCGCCGCACCGCGATCCAGCGCCACCTGCACCCAGCCGCCCGGCGCCGCCCCCAGGTCGATGACCCGCGAGCCCTTTTTGATCAGGCGGAACCGGTCGTCGATCTCGATCAGCTTGAAGGCCGCCCGGCTGCGCCAGCCCTCGGCGCGCGCACGCTCGGACCACTTGTCCGACAACTGGCGCTTGATCCACTGCTGGCTCGACATAGACTTGGTGTCGGCCGTCTTCATCTTCTGGCCCAGGCCGCGCCCGGCGGCGGTGCCGCCCGTGGGCGGGCGAACCATCCGGCGGCGTTCCGGCGGCTTGTCGGAGGGCTTTTCGTCGTCACTCATGCTTCCCACATAGCCGTGACAGCGTTCAGCCGCTATGACCCGCGCACAATTCTAGTCCGCACACCCCAAGGAGAGCCTCATGGCCGACCAAACCCTGACCTTCACCCTCGACACCGGCGACGGCGAAGAGCGCAACGTCGTGATCAAGCTGCGCCCTGACCTGGCGCCGAACCACGTCAAGCAGATCACCGACCTGGCGTCGGAAGGCTTCTATGACGGCGTCGTCTTCCACCGCGTGATTCCGGGCTTCATGGCCCAGGGCGGCGACCCGACCGGCACCGGCACCTCGGGCTCCAAGAAACCGAACCTGAAGCAGGAATTCTCGGCCGAGCCGCACGTCCGCGGCGTCTGCTCGATGGCCCGCACCGCCAACCCGGACAGCGCCAACTCGCAGTTCTTCATCTGCTTCGACGACGCCCGTTTCCTGGACCGCCAGTATACCGTCTGGGGCGAAGTGATCGAAGGCATGGATCACGTCGACGCCCTGCCCAAGGGCGAGCCGCCCCGCGCTCCGGGCAAGATCGTCAAGGCGACCGTCGCCTGAGGAACTCTCCTCCCCACACAGTGGGGAGGGGGACCACGACCCGAAGGGCGGCGCGTAGCAGCCAAGTGGTGGAGGGGCTGCGACGCTTGCAGCGGCCCCTCCGTCTCATCGGCTACGCCGCTGAGCCACCTCCCCATGGAATGGGGAGGAAAAGGGGCTCAGTCCCCCGCCCACCACCGCATTGCTACGTGGTTGAAGGTCCGGCTTCCGACCTTGAGCGTCCCCTTCAGGACGACACCCTCGTCTCCCAGATTGCGCCGCGCCGTCGCCAGCGCGCCCTGGTCGAGCGTCCCGTCGAATGACACCGCGCCCAGTTCGCGCGAATGCGCCTCGAAGCGCAGACGATCCTCGGTCACGTCGTAGCGCGTCGGGATCAACCGAGTCCGCCGCGCGCCCTGCCCCTCCGCCTCGAACTCCATCATCACGGGCGCAAAGCTCGCCGACCGCTCGCCGCTCTCCCAGGCGATGAAGTCAGGAACCTGGCCCATGAAGACATGGTGCAGCCTCCAGCCGTCGACTCGCACCGCCTCCATCGGCAGGTAGTAGCCGGATACGTCCTCGGGCAGGTCGTGCTTGAAGGCCCCTGCCCTCGATGCCTCTGGTGCTTCTGGCGATTGCGCCGCGCGATCGCAGGCCGCCAGCGCCAGCAGTCCGGTCAGGGCCGCAACAGCGGCAAAACGCGTTGTCTTCACGAAATCTTGGCTCACGGCAGATGGATCAGGGCGGCCAGCCAGCCGATGTCCTGCAGCCGCTCGACCGACTCGAACAGCGGCACGGCCAACAGGAAGACCAGACCGTCACGCAGGGTCGTCAGGAAGAAGCGCGGCCGCACGTCCAACGCCTCGGCGTCACGCCACTTGGAGAGGTCCGGGCCGAAGCGCGGCGTCCGCGCGCAATAGTCCAGATAGGTCTGCCCGAAGGCGCCCGTCAGCCAGGCCTCCTCGCGCTTCACTGTGAAGTAGAAGACGGCGAAGGTCAGCAGAAGGAACAGGGTCGCCAGGGTCACGCTGCCCGTCTGCGCGCCGACGCCGAACGCGCCCATGAAGCTGAAGACATAGAGAGGGTTACGGCTGATCGAATAGGGACCGCGATCCACGATTTCGGCCTTCTTGCGCCCGCCGATATAGAGCGAACACCAGGCCCGCCCAACGATACAGACCGCGATCAGCGCCAGGCCGAAGGCCTCCAGGCCCTCATGAAAGACGGTTTCGCCGCCCACCGACCGCGTGAAGAAGGCTAGCGCCACCACGGCGATGACGCCGCCCAGCAGCGCCAGCTTGCGCAACTTTTGCACCCGCTGAAGATCGAAACCCTGAACCGTCGACATCCGTATTTCCTCGACTGATGAGGGTGCGACAGAACGCCGCTGCGAAGGCGCTTTCAAGGCCTATGTTTGCAAAGCTTTTGCAGCAACGCCCTACTGATCCAACCAGGCGTCCAGCGCCCGGAAGCCTTCAATCGCCAGTTCGGTCGAGGACTGGAAGGTCGCCGGGACCACTTTTTCGAAATCATCCGTCGGGCGGTGATAGTCCGTGTGATAGTTCACGCCGAAATAGAGGAAGGGCAGACCCGCGCGGTGGAAGGCGGCGTGGTCCGACGCCTCGACCCAGTTGTCGGCGCCCTTGTCCTCGGGCGTGTCCTTGCCAAAGGCCAGGGACACCGTCCCTCGCGGCGCGATCCGTTCCAGCAGCGGGCGGAAATAGGGATGCTGATAGGTGCCGGTGACCCACAGCTTGCCGTCGCTGTCAGCCCGCGCCGTCATGTCGAAGTTGAGGTTCATCGAGATCGAGGACAGCGGCACCGGCGGCGCCTCGACGAAATGCTTGGCGCCCAGCAGCCCCCGCTCCTCGCCGTCCAGGGCGACGATCAGGACGGAATGCTCCGGCGGATTGGCCTTCAGCCGCTTCGCCAGTTCCAGCATGGTCGCCACGCCCGAGGCGTTATCGTCCGCGCCGTTGTAGATCTGGCCGTCATTGACGCCGACATGGTCGTAGTGGGCGGTGACCACGATGTACTTGTCCGACACGCGCGTGCCGGGAATGACGCCGATGATGTTGGTCCCGCTGAAGGTCTTCACGCCCTCGCGCGTGCGCCCCTGCATCTCCCACGGCTGCAACCGGCCCATCGGCGACGGCTGGACACCCAGAGCCTCCAGCCGGCCGACGATGTATTCTCGCGCCTTGGCCCCGCCCTCGGAACCCGTGTCGCGACCCTGCATGTCGTCGGCCGACAGGATGCGCAGGTCGTCCATCAGTTGGGTGTAGTCCGCCGATGAGGCCGCAGCAGGCGGCGTCGCGGTCTCTGCGGGCGTCGTCGTCTCACAAGCGGCCAGCGTCAGGGCGGCGGCGATGGCGGTCAGGCTGGCGAGAACAGGACGCATGAAGGGCTCCGGGCAAATCGGTCGGCAGACGCTAGCGGGCGGCGAAGCCCGCGTCAGATTACGTTTCTGTCATGGACGCTGCGATCCCGCCGCCGCCAGTGCTAAACAGCGCGACTGAACAAGGCTGACCGCGCGATTCCCATGGCTGAAACTCCCGTCGAAACCCTGACCGAAGACCAGGCCCGCGAGGAGTTGGCGCACCTGTCGACTGAACTGGCGCGCCACGACGCCCTCTACTACGCCGACGCCGCGCCCGAGATTTCCGACGCCGACTACGACGACCTGAAGCGCCGCGCCCTCGACATCGAGACCCGCTTCCCGGCCCTGACCAGCCCCGTCTCGCCGTCCCAGCGCGTCGGCGCGCCCGTCTCCAGCCAGTTCGCCGAGGTCCGCCACGGCGTGCCCATGCTGTCGCTGGACAACGCCTTCGACGACGGCGAGGTGCGCGATTTCGTGGCCCGCATCGCCCGCTTCCTGAAACTGCCGGGCGACGAGCCCATCGCCTTCGTCGCGGAGCCCAAGATCGACGGGCTGTCGGCCAGCCTGCGCTATGAAAAGGGCGTTCTGGTTCAGGGCGCCACGCGCGGCGACGGCAAGACCGGCGAGGACGTGACCGCCAACCTGCGCACCCTCGACAGCATCCCTCAGCAGTTGTCCGGCTCGGGCTGGCCCGACGTCATCGAGATCCGGGGCGAGGTCTACGCCCCCAATGCCGCCTTCGCCGCCTTCAATGCGGCTGCCGAGGCCGAAGGCAAGCGCACCTACGCCAACCCGCGCAACTTCGCCGCCGGGTCGCTGCGCCAGAAGGACCCGAAGATCACGGCCCTGCGCCCCCTGACCTTCTTCGCCTACGCCTGGGGCGAGACCTCCGCCCCCTTCGCCGAGACGCAGGCAGGCGCGCTGGAGGCCTTCCGCAGCTGGGGTTTTCAGGTCAACGACCGCTCGACCCGCGTCGAGGGCGCCGAGGGCCTGATCGACGTCTATCGCGGACTGGAAACCGACCGCGCCCGCCTCGGCTACGACATCGACGGCGTGGTCTATAAGGTCGACCGGCTGGACTGGCAGCAGCGCCTCGGCTTCATCGCCAGAAGCCCGAGGTGGGCCATCGCCCACAAATTCCCGGCGCAGCAGGCGACGACCGTTCTGGAAGGCATCGACATTCAGGTCGGCCGCACCGGCTCCCTGACCCCCGTCGCCCGCCTGCACCCTGTCACCGTCGGCGGCGTCGTGGTCCGCAACGCCACACTGCACAACGAGGATGAGATCGCCCGCAAGGACGTGCGCATCGGCGACACCGTCATCCTGCAACGCGCTGGCGACGTCATCCCCCAGATCGTCGGCGTGGTCGAAAACCTGCGCCCCGCTGACGCCGAGCCCTACACCTTCCCAACCGTCTGCCCCGTCTGCGGCTCCGAAGCCGTGCGCGAGGGGGACGAGGTCAAGCGCCGCTGCACCGGCGGCCTGATCTGCGACGCCCAGATCGTCGAGCGCCTCAAGCACTTCGTCAGCCGCCGCGCCTTCGACATTGAGGGCCTTGGCGAAAAGCAGCTGATCGCCTTCCACGCGCGCGGCTGGATCAGGGAGCCCGCCGACATCTTCCGCCTGGCCCGCGACGAAGAAAAGCTGGCCCTGCTGCGCGCCGAGGACGGCTACGGCGAGACCAGCGTCCGCAACCTGATCGCCGGGATCGACGCGCGGCGCGTCATCAGCCTCGACCGCCTGATCTTCGGCCTGGGCGTGCGCGAGATCGGCGAGCAGACCTCCCTGGTCCTGTCGCGCGCCTTCGGCAGCTGGACCGCCTTCCGCGACGCCTGCATGGCCGCCGCGAACGGCCTCGCCGGCGACGACTGGAAGACCCTGGCCGCGACCCACGCCATCTCCACCCGCGTTCTGGGCCTGATGGCCGAGGCTCGCCCGCCCGCCGACGATCCCTGGCCGGAAGCGCCCATGGATCAGAAGATCGCCCTCGCCTTCCCCGGCATGGCCGCGCCCGCCCGCCGCTCGCTGGCCGAAATCTCCGAGGGCTGGAGCGACCTGACCCGCTGGGCCGCCGTCGCGCGCGACGAAGGGCCGTCCGACATCCTGAACCAGATCGCGGGCGTCTCCGGCGTCGGCCCGGTCGCCGCCGAGGCCCTGGCCCACTTCTTCCACGAGCCGCACAATCTTCAGGTCGTCGACGCCCTGCTGGCCGAGTTGGAGCGCGTCGAGGACGTGGCCGCCCCGACCACCGACAGCCCCGTGGCGGGCAAGACCGTCGTCTTCACCGGCTCCCTCGAGCGCTTCACCCGCGACGAGGCCAAGGCCCGCGCCGAAAGCCTGGGCGCCAAGGTCTCGGGCTCGGTGTCGAAGAAGACCGACTACGTCGTCGCCGGCCCCGGCGCGGGCTCCAAGCTGAAGGACGCCGAAAAGCACGGCGTGACCGTCCTGACCGAGGACGAGTGGCTGGCCCTGATCGCTTGAGAATGATCGCCTGATGCACGCCGTCGCCATCGACTTCGAAACCGCCAATGAGCAGCGGGCCAGCCCATGCTCCATCGGTCTGGCCTGGATCAACGACGGCGTCATCGCCTCGGTCGAGCATCACTACATCCGCCCGCCGGGCATGCGCTTCGCCGGCTTCAACGTCGCCTTCCACGGCATAGGCCCCGAACAGGTCAAGGACGCGGAGGAGTTCCCCGCCGTCCTCGCCGCCATCGCCCCGCGCCTCGAAGGCCGGACCGTTCTGGCCCACAACGCGGCCTTCGACGTCAGCGTCATCCGCAACACCTGCGACCACTACGGCCTCGCCTATCCCGAGTTCGACTACCTCTGCACGGTCAAGCTGGCCCAGATCACCTGGCCGGAGTTCGCCTCGCACAAGCTGAACAACGTCTGCGCCGAGCTGGGCATCCAGTTCAAACACCACGACGCCGCCGAAGACGCCTTCGCCTGCGCCTCGGTGGCGCTGCAGGCGCTGCAGGTTCACAGAGCCGTCTGCGCCGCCACGCTCGCCGGCGCGACCGGCGTCAGCCTCGGTCGCCTGTACGCCGCCGGCTACAGCCCCTGCTCCTCGGCCGGCTCGCGCCCGCGCCCGCGCCGACCACGCGTCGCCTGACGGACGACGGAAAGCGCCCAAAATCCATCATCTTAGTCGCCCAACGCGCTCAAACATTGACCTAAGGTCATGTAATCATTGAGTGAACGTCATGAATTTGGGCCTTGTTTCGGACCCAAACCAAGATCACCCTTCATCGACAAGGATCGGCTCAACGATCCGTCTGAAGGAATACGCCGATGAAGTTCTCCGTCCTAGCGGCCGCCGCCGTCGTCGCTGCGGCCCTGGCCTCGCCCGCCCTCGCCGGCGATCCCACCGGCCTGTGGCAGACCCCGACCAACGGCGGTCAGGTCCGCATCACCCGCTGCGGTCAGGCCCTGTGCGGCGCCCTGGTGACCTCGGACCACATCCGCGCTCAGCCCAACGCCCGCGACGAGCACAACAAGAACGAGGCCCAGCGCAACCGCCCCCTGCGCGGCCTGACCATGCTCAGCGGCTTCACCGGCGGCCCGACCGAATGGCGCGGCGGCTCGGTCTATAACCCGGCCGACGGCGGCACCTATCGAGGCACCATCACCATGACCAACGACAACAGTCTGCGCCTGCGCGGCTGCATCGTCGCCCCCCTGTGCAAGACCCAGACCTGGACCCGCATCCAGTAATCGAGGCGCCCAGCCCGAACGAAAAACGCCTCCCCCGCGATCGCGAGGGAGGCGTTTTCATATCAGCGGTTCAGCGAACTCATGCCGCCGGGCGCATAGCGCTCGCCCGCCGCCGCCCCGCGCGGGAAGACGGCCTCGATCCGCGCCAGGTCATCCGGCGTCAGCACGATGTCCGCCGCCGCCGCGTTCTGCTCCAGCGTCGTGATCCGGCGCGTGCCGGGGATGGGAACCAGATCCTCCCCCTGCGCCAGCACCCAGGCCAGGGCCAGTTGCGCCGCCGTCACGCCCTTGTCCGCCGCGACGGCGCCCACCGCGTCGACCAGATCGAGGTTCTTCTGGAAGTTGTCGCCGGCGAAGCGCGGATTGGTGCGGCGGAAGTCGTCGGGCGCCAGGTCGTCGACCGACTTGATCTCGCCCGACAGGAAGCCCCGGCCCAGCGGGCTGTAGGGCACGAAGCCGATGCCCAGTTCGCGCACCACGCCCAGCAGTTCGTCTTCCGGGTCGCGGCTCCACAGCGAATACTCGGTCTGAAGCGCCGAGATCGGATGCTCGGCGTGGGCGCGGCGCAGGGTGGCGGGCGCCGCCTCGGACAGGCCCAGGAAGCGGACCTTGCCCTCCTTCACCAACTCGGCCATGGCCCCGACCGTCTCCTCGATCGGCGTATTGGGGTCGATGCGGTGCTGGTAGTACAGGTCGATATGGTCGACGCCCAGGCGGCTCAGGCTGCCCTCGACCGCGCGACGCACGTTGGCGGGCGAGCCGTCGGTGATCGCCGAGCCGTCCGGCTGGCGATTGATGCCGAACTTGGTGGCGATGAAGGCCTTGTCGCGCCGGTCCTTCAGCGCCTTGCCCAGCAGGACTTCATTGGTGTGGGGGCCGTACATCTCGGCCGTGTCGAACAGGGTGACGCCCAGGTCGAGCGCGCGGTGGATCACCGCGATGGATTGGGCCTCGTCGGCGCCGCCGTAAAAGGCGCTCATGCCCATGCAGCCCAGACCGACGGCCGAG
Organism: Brevundimonas sp.; assembly: GCA_022712235.1. Classification (GTDB taxonomy): domain Bacteria; phylum Pseudomonadota; class Alphaproteobacteria; order Caulobacterales; family Caulobacteraceae; genus Brevundimonas. The sequence continues at coordinate 20,840 of JALAGW010000132.1, forward strand.
ACCTCAGGGCCGTTACGGCCCAGCTTGCGCATCTTCATCCGCGCATTCCTTCTGATGTGAGGGGGTCGACGGCGCATCCGCCGACGCGCTTCAGATGGGCGCCGTACGGCCATATTTCAAGCCCCCCGCTCATCCCGGCGGACGCCGGGACCCAGTGCTTTGGCTTCAAGCACATTGGTCAGATGTCGAACGCGAGGCTCTTACTGGATCCCGGCGTCCGCCGGGATGAGCGGTTAAAGAGCGATCAAACTCAGATCAGACTAGCCGC
>JALAGW010000133.1 GCA_022712235.1 Brevundimonas sp.
ATGATAAGGAGTACAACGTGATCTACACCAAGACCGGCGAGGTCATCGAGTTCTTCGACGCCGAGATCGAGCGCCTGAAGACCGAGATCGCCAAGCGTCTGGGCTTCGAACTGGTCGGCCACAAGCTGGAGCTCTACGGCCACGCCATCCCCGGCGCCGAGCCGGTCGAACGCGAGGGCCTGATCTACAAGCGCCATGCGGCGCGGATCGAACCGGAAGCGGCCGACAGCTGAGGCTGTTTGCGGCGTTTCGCTCGCCTTGCCGTCGCCGGCTTCGGCGATCATAAGCCGCGCATGACCGACACGCTCGAAAAGCCCGTGGAAAAGGCGGAAGAGGCGGCCCTTGCCGCTTCCCCCAAACGCCTCTTCATCAAGACCTACGGCTGTCAGATGAACGTCTATGACAGCGAGCGCATGGCCGACGTCCTGCGCCCGTTGGGCTATGCGCCGACCGACGCGCCCGAAGGGGCCGACTTTGTCATTCTGAACACCTGCCACATCCGCGAACGCGCCGCCGAGAAGGTCTACTCGGAACTGGGCAAGCTGAAGCAGATGCGCGAGCGCAAGCTGGCGCGCGGCGACGGCGGCATGACCATCGCCGTGGCCGGCTGCGTGGCCCAGGCCGAGGGCGAGGAGATCATGAAGCGCCAGCCGGCGGTGGATCTGGTGGTCGGACCCCAGGCCTATCACCAGCTGCCGGAGCTGCTGACCCGCACGGCGCGGGCGCGCGGCGAACGCATCGGCGCCGACTTCGCCCCGCACGAGAAGTTCGACGCCCTGACGCCCGAAATGATCAGGACGCGCGGCGGCGACGGCCCGACGGCCTTCCTGACGGTGCAGGAGGGCTGCGACAAGTTCTGCACCTTCTGCGTCGTCCCCTATACGCGCGGCGCCGAGTGGTCGCGTCCGGTCGCGGCGGTCCTGGCCGAGGCCCGCGCCCTGGCCGACCGGGGCGTGCGCGAGGTCACCTTGCTGGGACAGAACGTCAACGCCTATGACGGCGAGGGGCCGGACGGAAAGCCCTTTACCCTGGCCCGTTTGGCCTATGCCCTGGCGGCGATCCCCGGTCTGGACCGCATTCGCTATACGACCAGTCACGCCAACGACATGAGCGACGACCTGATCGCGGCCCACGCCGATCTGGACGCCCTGATGCCCTATCTGCACCTGCCGGTGCAGGCCGGGTCTGACCGGGTCTTGCGCCTGATGAACCGCAAGCATGGCCGTCAGAAATACATCGACCTGATCGCCCGCATCCGCGAGGCGCGGCCCGACATGGCCATCGCCGGGGACTTCATCGTCGGCTTCCCCGGCGAGACGGACCGGGACTTCGAGGACACCCTCGATCTGGTGCGTCAGGTGACCTATGCGGGGGCCTTCAGCTTCGTCTATTCGCCGCGTCCCGGCACGCCGGCCGCCACCATGCCCGGTCAGATCGAGGAGAAGGTCGGGCTGGAGCGGCTGCAGCGGCTCCAGGCTCTTTTGTTCGAGCAACAGACCGCCTTCAACGCGGCCCAGGCGGGCAAGACCCTGAACGTCCTGTTCGAGAAGACGGGGCGCTACGCCGGTCAGGCTATCGGTCGTTCGCCCTATCTGCAGGCCGTCCATGTCGAGGCGGCGGATCATCTGCTGGGTCAGATCGTTCCGGTCCAGATCATCAGCGGGGCTCAGAACAGTCTGAACGGGCGCCTGGCCGCCGCCGTCACTATCTAACTCGACACGCCTCTGACGAGGCGGCTTACTAGTTCTACGTCCCTCAAGCAGCCTCGCTCCACGAGCGAGGCGTTAGGGACACCAAGAAGGAAACCCATGGCGCGAGAGTCCGAATTCCTGTCCCTGAGCGATCAGGCGCTGCGGGCCGTGATCGGCCCCAACAGCCGCCACGTCGCCCTGATCGAGGACGCCTTCAAGGTGCTGGTCGAGGCGCCCGGCGGGGGCGTGTCGATTAATGGCTCGGCGCGGGACCGGGCCCAGGCCAAGCGCGTGGTCGAAACCCTGTCCAAGCGGGCCGACGCGGGCGCCGAGATCACCGAGGCCGACGTGCGCATGGCGCTCGGCGCCGCCGTGTCGCAGCCGCGAGCGGACCAAGGCCGGGTCGTGCCGGACGCCGTGGCCCTGCCCGTCGGTCGGCGCGGCGCCATCGCGCCCAAGACGGCGGCCCAGGCCCAGTATCTGGATCTGCTCAGCCGCTGCGAACTGACTTTCGGCGTGGGTCCGGCGGGCACGGGCAAGACCTTCCTGGCGGCGGCCTATGGCGCCTCCCTGCTGCGGCGCGGACAGGTGGACCGGCTGGTCATCACCCGCCCGGCGGTCGAGGCGGGCGAGAAGCTGGGCTTCCTGCCGGGCGCCCTGAACGAGAAGGTCGACCCCTATCTGGCCCCGATCTGGGAGGCGCTGAACGACATCCTCGGCGTCGAGGACGTGCGGCGCCGTCGCGAGAAGGGCGAGATCGAGGCCGCTCCCATCGCCTTCATGCGCGGCCGCACCCTGAGCCACGCCTTCATCATCGTCGACGAGGCGCAGAACACCTCGCGGCTGCAGATGAAGATGGTGCTGACCCGTCTGGGCGAGGGCGCCCGCATGGTGGTCACCGGCGACCCGTCGCAGATCGACCTGCTGAACCCACGCGATTCCGGCCTCAGCCACGCCCTGCGCATCCTGAAGGACGTGAAGGGGGTCGGGGTTCAGGCCTTCAAGGCCGAGGACGTGGTGCGCCACGCCATGGTCGAGCGCATCGTGCGCGCCTATGACGCCGATTCCGCGCGAAACCGCCCCCTGCCCGACCTCGAGGACGAAGACTGAATGATCGAGATCGAAGTCGAGGACGCGGCCTGGACGGCGGCCTTGCCGGACGCAGAAGCCGTGGTCCTGCGCGCGGCGACGGCGGCGCTGGGAACGGTCGAGGGCGACGTCGTCGTCCTGCTGACCGATGACGCCGGGGTGCAGGACCTGAACGCGCGCTTCCGCGATAAGGACCGGCCGACCAATGTCCTGTCCTTCCCCGCCGCCGAGAGCGCCTTCCCCCATCTGGGCGACGTCGTGCTGGGCTACGCCTATTGCGCGGCGGAGGCTGAGGCCCAGGGCAAGAGCCTGTCGGATCATTTGAGCCATCTGGTCGTCCACGGCGTGCTGCATCTGCTGGGCCGCGACCACGAGGACGACGCCGAGGCCGAGGAGATGGAGGCCGAGGAGCGCGAGATCCTGGCGTCGCTCGGCGTCGCCGACCCCTATGCCGCTGAACACGAGGCGACGGCATGAGCGAGCGTTTGTCGGCGCAGGGCCTGAGGGCCTTGTGGGGAGGCGTGCTGACGAACCGCTGGGGCCGGATCGCCCTGGCCTTGCTGGCCGGCGCCGGCGCGGCCCTGGCCCATCCGCCGTTTGGGGTCCTGCCGGGTCTGCTGGGCTATCCCCTGCTGATGCTGCTGGCCGAGCGGTCGCGCACGGTGAAGGGGGGCTTCTGGGTCGGCTGGCTGGCCGGTTTCGCCTATTTCTTCATCGGCTGCTGGTGGGTGGCTGAGGCTTTCCTGGTCAACAAGGATCAGGCCTGGATGGCGCCCTTCGCCGCCAGCCTGCTGCCCATGGGGCTGGGGCTCTTCTTCGGCACGGCCACAGCCCTCTATCGCCGTTTTGCGCCGCAGGGCGCGCGTCGCGTCCTGTTGTTCGCCACCCTGTTCGCCCTGCTGGAATGGCTGCGCGGCCATGTCCTGACGGGCTTCCCGTGGAACCCGACCGGCGCCGCCTGGGCGGCGGGTTCGGCGATGTCGCAATTCGCCTCGATCGGCGGGGTCTATGGGCTGAGCCTGGTCACCCTGGCGGCGGTCTCGGCGCTGGGCCTGCTGGTCGGAGACGGAGCGCGGCGTCCGCGTCTGATCGCCGCCGGCCTGGGCGTGGCCGTTCTGGCGGGCCTGTTCGGCTTCGGCGCCGCGCGTCTGTCGTCTGCCGAGCGGGTGGACGGTCCGACCCTGGTGCGTCTGGTCCAGGCCGACATTGCGCAGGAATCCAAGTGGTCGCCCGAGGCCTATCAGGCCATCGTCGATCGTTACGTCGCCCTGACGGCCCAGAAGGGGGCGGCGGTTCCCGACGTGGTGGTTTGGCCCGAGGGGGCCCTGCCCGCCACCGCCAATGACGTCTTCAACTCGCCCGACGCCCAGGCTATCGCCGGCGCCCTGCAGACGGGCCAGACATTGCTGATGGGCCTGAGCCGAGGCGAGGCGGACCCGACCGCCGAGGGCGGCGCCCGCTACTATAACAGTCTCTTCGCCCTGCACGACGAGGGCGCGGCCGGGATGCGGATCGGCGCCATCTACGACAAGCATCGCCTGGTGCCGTTCGGCGAATACCTGCCCATGGGGCGGCTGATGAGCCAGATCGGCGTGCGCAGCCTGGTGCATGTGCCCGCCGACTTCAGCGCCGGGCCCAAGCCCGCGCCGATCAGCCTGGCCAACGCCCCGGCTGTCCAGCCGTTGATCTGCTACGAAAGCCTCTACCCGGGCTTCACCCCGGCCAACGGGGCGGCGCGCCCGGCCTGGATCGTCAATGTCTCCAACGACGCCTGGTTCGGCGCCACCTCGGGGCCGCGCCAGCACCTGAACCTGGCCAGCTATCGCGCTATCGAGACGGGCCTGCCCATCGCCCGCGCCACCCCCACCGGGGTCTCGGCCATGATCGACCCCTGGGGCCGGGTGGTGGACGGCAAGCGGCTGGACCCCGGCCATGCCGGGGTCATCGACGTGCGCCTGCCCGAACCGGCGGCGCCGACCCTCTACGGCCGCTGGGGCGACGGCCTGTTCGGCGTCCTTCTGGCTCTCATGCTGGTGGGCGGCCTTTCGTTGGGGCGCCGCAAGGGGCGGGCATGACCAGGACCGAGGACGACGAGGATCGCAAACGCACGCAGCACATCGACGTGCCCCTGGGCGTGCGCGTGCGCGCCATTCGCGAGAACCACGGCCTGACCCAGGCCGACATGGCGCGGATGCTCGACATTTCCACGAACCAGTGGGGACGCCATGAAAGCGGCGCCAATCGTCTGCCGGCCGCGCGCCTGTGGCAGTTCTGCGAGGCGCTGAACATCGAGGTCGCCGCCGTGTTCAGGGATCAGCCCTTTGCGACGGCCAGACCTTCCGCCGCCTTTATCCCCCTTCCCGAACCGCAGCGCCCTTTCAGCTTGCATGACGAGGCGGGCGAGACCTCGGCCCTGGCGGCGTCCGAAAATCCGGGGATGCTGGTGCAAAGGATCGGCGCGGCGGCGCGAGAGCTGACGCTTCAGCGGCAGCGCACAGCCCTGGCCGTCATTCGCGCCTTGAAGAGCGAAGACCCGGACTGAGGCGGCGCTCGGGGGACGGCGCCAAACCCGCGTCGCGCGAATTGTCGTGACAGCGCGGGTTATCCGTCGCATTTCGACACAGATGAGTATTCGAATTCGGGCGTATTTTCAGGCGAGAAAGTAATGGTCAGAGGCTCTGCTGAGGACGGCCCCCACCCCGTGGACCGGCATGTGGGTCGGCGAGTCTGCGAAAAACGGATCGCTCTCGGTTACAACCAAAGCGATCTGGGGCGCGCCCTGGGTCTGACCTTCCAGCAGATCCAGAAGTACGAGAAGGGCACGAACAGGGTGTCCGCGTCCAAGCTCTGGGACATCGCCCGCTTCTTCAAGGTCGATATCGCCTACTTCTTCGAGGGGCTGACGACGGCGGCTCCGGGCATGGCCGAAGGCGAGGGCGAGCCCTTCGTGCATGACTTTCCCGCGACGCGTCAGAGCATCGAGATCGGTCGTCTGGCGCCGCAGTTGTCGGTGCGTCAGCAGAAACTGGTGCTGGACATGATGCGCGAGATGACGGGCGCCGAGAGCGCGGCCGACAGGGACTGACGCGGCCTAGCGCGGAAAATGAAAAAGGCGCGGATCTCTCCGCGCCTTTTTGCTGTCTGGCGATCCGTTCGGGATCAGACGGCCATATCAACCGGCCAGGGCGGCTTCCGAAGCGAGGATGCGGCTGGCGGCGTGAACCACGGCGCCGATACGCAGGGCGGCCTGGATCTGGACGTTGGGCACGCCGTGCTTGCGCAGTTCGCCCTCGTGAGCGTCCAGGCAGGCGCCGCAGCCGTTGATGGCCGAGACGGCGGTGGACCACAGTTCGAAGTCCAGCTTCTCGACGCCGGGGTTGGCGATGACGTTCATGCGCAGCTTGGCCGGCAGGGTGGTGTACTCGTTGTTCTTCATCAGGTGCAGCGAGCGGTAGTAGATGTTGTTCATGCCCATGATGGCGGCGGCGGCCTTGGCGGCGTTCATCGCTTCGGGCGACAGGACGGTCGCGGCCTGGGCCTCGATCAGCTTGACCGCCGGAGCGACGCCGATGGCGTGAGCCGAGGCCAGGAAGCAGCCCCACTTCTGCTGGTCGTTCAGCACCGTCTCGTTGGCGAGCGAGGACAGGTTCAGCGAGATGTCCTTGCCATAGGCCGGGATCAGGTCGCGCAGGGCGTCGAGGGACATGGGGAACTTCCTTCTGCTCAACGGCGCCGCTTGCGCCGGATACAATATAGGGACTGCCGACCCGGGCTGTCAGGATAAGATCCGACGGCAGGCGTCAGGCATGAAAAAGGCGGCGACAGTCGCCCGCCGCCGCCTCTTCAAGGAGGGGCGGCCCGGACCCATACGAACGCGGTCCGGGCCTATCCTTGGCCAGTACTTAAGCGGCCAGGGTCTCGCCGCCGACCGGGCGGTTGCAGGCGCACAGCTCGTCGGTCTGCAGGGCGTCGACGACGCGCAGGGTGTCTTCCGGCGAACGACCGACGTTCAGGTTGGTGACGTAGACGTGCTGGACGACGTTGTGCGGGTCCACGACGAAGGTGGCGCGCAGGGCGACGCCGTTTTCCTCGTCCAGGACGCCCAGTTCGCGGGCCAGCTTGCCGCCGCAGTCGGCGAACTGCCACATCGGCAGCTTGTTCAGGTCGGCGTGGTCACGACGCCAGGCCAGCTTGGTGAACTCGTTGTCGGTGGAACCGCCGAGGACCACGGTGTCGCGGTCTTCGAATTCCTTGTTCAGCTTGGCGAAGGCGGCGATTTCCGTCGGGCAGACGAAGGTGAAGTCCTTCGGGTAGAAGAAGATGACCTTCCACTTGCCCTCGAAGGAGTCCTGGGTGACGGTTTCGAAGGCCGAAACGCCGTTTTCTTCGTGGCTGTTGAAGCCCGGCTTCACGCCAGTGATCTTGAATTCAGGCAGTTTTTGACCGACGCCCAGCATACTGGAGCTCCATTCTGACAATGTAAGAAGCCGGCGCCGCGGGGAGACGCATCGCCGATGGGCGTCAAATGGGCCGTGGCGGCCTGGAAGTCAAATCGATGATTTCGCAACTGCGAATAGATTTTTATTATGAGCCAGGCGAGGCGGTCTGGTCGGATCATCAAGCTTATCCATAAGTTTTTTTGCAGGTCTGGGTAAAGTTTATCGATTTTCCTTCGGTCAGGAACCGGGCGTAGGCTCAGGTTCTAATCTGCTGAACAGGAGGAAATCATGGACGGACAAGCAGGCGGCCCCACCCCTCTCCACGACCCCAGGAAGGAGCCGGGCGCGCTGCGTTCGCTTCTGGGGCGCACCAACCGTGACTGGTGGCCCAACCAGATGGCCATGGACATCCTGCATCAGCAGGGCAAGTCGGGCGATCCGATGGGCGACGACTTCGACTATGCCGAGGCCTTCAAGTCGCTGGATCTGGCGGCGGTGAAGCGCGATCTGACCGCCCTGATGACCGACAGCCAGCCCTGGTGGCCGGCGGATTACGGCCACTACGGCCCCTTCTTCATCCGCATGGCCTGGCACTCGGCCGGCACCTATCGCACCGGGGACGGGCGCGGCGGCGCCGGGGCGGGTCAGCAGCGCTTCGCCCCGCTCAACTCCTGGCCGGACAACGGCAACCTGGACAAGGCGCGCCGCCTGCTGTGGCCGATCAAGCAGAAGTACGGCGCCAAGCTCAGCTGGGCCGATCTGATGATCCTGGCCGGCAATGTCGCCATTGAAAGCATGGGCGGACCGGTCTTCGGCTTCGGCGGCGGCCGCGCCGACGTCTGGGAGCCGGAAAAGGACGTCTATTGGGGCACCGAGGAGAACTGGGTCGGGGACGAGGGCAACCAGACCCGCATCCAGCCTGACAAGGACATGGCGCTGGAGGAACCTCTGGCCGCCATCCAGATGGGTCTCATCTATGTGAACCCGGAAGGCCCCGGCGGCGTGCCGGAAGCCCTCGCCTCGGCCCGCGACATTCGCGAGACCTTCGCCCGCATGGGCATGAACGACGAGGAGACGGCCGCCCTGACCGCCGGCGGCCACACCTTCGGCAAGGCCCACGGCGCCGGCGACGCCTCCAAGGTGGGGGCCAGCCCCGAGGGCGCCGATATCGCCCAGCAGGGCCTGGGCTGGATCTCGGGCCACGAGAGCGGCATGGGCGACCACACCATCACCTCGGGCATCGAGGGCGCCTGGACGCCCACGCCGATCACCTGGGACATGACCTATTTCGACATGCTGCTGGACCACGACTACGAACTGGTCCGCAGCCCGGCGGGCGCCAAGCAGTGGCAGCCGGTGGGCAATCCCCCCGAGACCCTGGCCCCGGCGGCCCACACGCCGGGCAAGCGCGTGCCGACGATGATGACGACCGCTGACATGGCCTTCAAGATCGACCCGGAATACCGCAAGATCATGGAGCGGTTCCGCGCTGATCCGGCCTATTTCGGCGACGCCTTCGCCCGCGCCTGGTTCAAGCTGTGTCACCGCGACATGGGACCCAAGGCCCGTTACCTCGGCCCGGACGTGCCCGCCGAGGATCTGATCTGGCAGGACCCGATCCCCGCCCATACGGGGGCCAAGCTGTCGGACGCCGACGTCAAGGCGTTGAAGGACCGCATTGCGGCCTCGGGTCTGTCGGTCGCCGACCTGGTCTCGACGGCCTGGGCCTCGGCCGTGACCTTCCGCGGCTCGGACTATCGCGGCGGCGCCAACGGCGGTCGTCTGCGCCTGTCTCCGCAGAAGGACTGGGACGTCAACGAGCCGGCGAAGCTGGCCAGGGTGCTCAAGGTCTATGAGGACATCCAGGCGGCGTCGGGCCTCAACGTCTCCATCGCCGACCTGATCGTCCTGGGCGGCGGCGTCGGGGTCGAGCAGGCGGCGAAGGCCGGCGGTCATGACTTGGCCGTCCCCTTCACGCCGGGCCGCACCGACGCCTCGCAAGAACAGACGGACATAGAGGGCTTTGCGGTTCTGGAACCGCGCGCCGACGGCTTCCGCAACTATCTGCAGGTCCGTTTCAACGTCCCGACCGAGGAGCTGCTGATCGACCGGGCTCAGCTGCTGGGTCTGACGGCGCCGGAGATGACCGTGCTGGTCGGCGGTCTGCGAGTCATGGGCGCCAACCACGGCGGATCGACCCATGGGGTCCTGACCAACCGGCCGGGCGTCCTGTCCAACGACTTCTTCGTCAATCTGCTGGACATGAAGACGGGCTGGAAACAGGTGGACGGCAGCGCCGACGAGGTCTTCACCGGCAATGACCGCGCCAGCGGCGAGGAGTTGTGGACCGCCACTCGCACCGACCTGGTGTTCGGCTCCAACGCCCAGCTGCGCGCCCTGTCCGAGGTCTACGCCTCGGCCGACGCGGGCGCGAAGTTCGTCCGGGACTTCGTCGCGGCCTGGACCAAGGTCATGAACGCCGACCGGTTCGACCTGAACTAGACCATAAGGGGGCGCCGCGGCCGAGCGGTTCGCGGCGCCTTTCTTCATCAATGGTTTCGATTGTCTTTGAAAACACCATAGGTCGCGCCTATGTGGGGCGGATGCTCCCCACCCTGCGACAGCTCCATTATCTCAAGCTCCTGGCCGAGCACGCCTCCTTCAGCCGCGCGGCCGAGGCGGCCCACGTCAGCCAGCCGGCCCTGTCGGCGGGGGTGCAGGAACTGGAGAAGATCCTGGGCGCGCCGGTGGTCGAGCGCACGCGCGGCGCGGTGCAACTGACCGCCGTCGGGGCCGAGGCGGTCAAGCGCGCCGAGGACGTCCTGGCCCGCACCGAGGACCTGGTCGAGGCGGCGCGCAACGCGGGCAAGCCCCTGTCGGGCCGGTTCCGTCTGGGCGTCATCCCCACGGTGGCCCCTTTTTTGTTGCCGCGCGCCCTGCCCGGCCTGCGCGACCGCTACCCGGCCCTGCGCCTCTTCATCCGTGAGGACCTGACCCCGCGCCTGATCGCCGGGTTGAAGGCGGGGCAGCTGGACGCCGCCGTCATCGCCCTGCCTTACGACGCGCCGGGCATCGACCACGCCCGCATCGGCGACGACGAGATCCTGGCCGCCGCCCCGGTCGGCCACCCGCTGGCGGGCGCCGGTCCCATCCCCGAGGGGATGCTGAAGGCCGACGACCTGATCCTGCTGGAGGACGGCCACTGCCTGCGTGATCAGGCCCTGGCCGCCGTCAACATCGAGGCCCCGCGCGGCGAGGACGTCTTCGCCGCCACCTCCCTGCACACCCTGGTCCAGATGGTGTCGTCTGGCCTTGGCGTCAGCTTCCTGCCGCAGATGGCGGTGCAGGCCGGTCTGGCCGACAATCCGGGCGTCGTCGTCCGCCCCATCTCCGCCGACGCCCCCCGCCGCGAGATCGTCGTCGCCTGGCGCGCCGGCTCCAGCCGCGCCGCCGAGGCCCGCCTGCTGGCCGAGGCGCTCAAGCTGGACTAACTCGCCCTACGACGGAGGTCGAAGGGCGAACCGGCCCCCTTCCCTTGCGACCCTGATCCTTATGTGGGAAAGGCCACGCGCGGTTTTGGCGGGCCGACGGGCCAGTCATGTCGCGACTGGACCAAGGAAGGCCGCTCATGCTCGAAACCTATCGTCTTCACGTCGCCGAACGCGCGGCCCTGGGCATTCCGCCGCTGCCGCTGTCGGCCGAGCAGACCGCCGACCTGATCGAACTGATCAAGGCGCCGCCGGCGGGTGAATCCGAGCAGGAGCTGCTGGACCTGCTGACCCATCGCGTGCCGCCCGGCGTGGACGACGCGGCCAAGGTCAAGGCCTCCTTCCTGTCCGCCGTGGCCCACGGCGACTTCGCCGTGCCGTCGCTGTCGCGCGAGCGTGCGACCGAGCTGCTGGGCACCATGGTCGGCGGCTATAACGTCAAGCCGCTGATCGACCTGCTGACCGACGCCGTGGTCGGCGCCGTCGCCGCCGAGGGTCTGAAGAAGACCCTGCTGATGTTCGACTTCTTCCACGACGTCGCCGAACTGGCCAAGGGCGGCGACGCCAACGCCCAGGCCGTGCTGAAGTCCTGGGCCGAGGCCGAGTGGTTCACCAGCCGCGACAAGGTCGCCGACAAGATCACCGTCACCGTCTTCAAGGTCACCGGCGAGACCAATACCGACGACCTGTCCCCGGCGCCCGACGCCTGGTCGCGCCCCGACATTCCGCTGCACTACCTGGCGATGCTGAAGAACGCGCGTCCGGGCATCACGCCGGAACAGGACGGCGTGCGCGGTCCGATGCAGTTCATCGAGGACCTGAAGGCCAAGGGCCATCTGGTGGCCTATGTCGGCGACGTGGTCGGCACCGGTTCGTCGCGCAAGTCGGCGACCAACAGCGTCATCTGGGCCACCGGCCAGGACATCCCCTTCGTGCCGAACAAGCGCTTCGGCGGTGTGACCCTGGGCGGCAAGATCGCCCCGATCTTCTTCAACACCCAGGAAGACAGCGGCGCCCTGCCGATCGAGGTCGACGTGACCGGCCTGAACATGGGCGACGTCATCGACATCTATCCCTATGAGGGTCGGATCGAGAAGAACGGCGAAAAGGTCGCCGACTTCGAGCTGAAGTCCCAGGTCCTGCTGGACGAGGTCCAGGCCGGCGGCCGCATCAACCTCATCATCGGCCGCTCGCTGACCGCCCGCGCCCGCGAGGCCCTGGGTCTGGCCGCCTCGACCGAGTTCCGCCTGCCGGTCACGCCGGAAGACAGCGGCAAGGGCTTCACCGTGGCCCAGAAGATGGTCGGCCGCGCCTGCGGTCTGCCGGAAGGCCAGGGCATCCGTCCGGGCACCTATTGCGAACCGCGCATGACCACGGTCGGCTCGCAGGACACGACCGGCCCGATGACGCGCGACGAGCTGAAGGACCTGGCCTGCCTCGGCTTCTCGGCCGACATGGTGATGCAGTCCTTCTGCCATACCGCCGCCTATCCCAAGCCGGTCGACGTCAAGACGCACCGCGAACTGCCGCAGTTCATCTCCAATCGCGGCGGCGTGGCCCTGCGCCCCGGTGACGGCGTGATCCACTCCTGGCTGAACCGCCTGCTGCTGCCCGACACCGTCGGCACCGGCGGCGACAGCCACACCCGCTTCCCCATCGGCATCTCCTTCCCGGCGGGCTCGGGTCTGGTGGCCTTCGGCGCCGCCACCGGCGTCATGCCGCTGGACATGCCGGAGTCGATCCTGGTCCGCTTCAAGGGTGAAATGCAGCCCGGCATCACCCTGCGCGACCTGGTCCACGCCATTCCCTACTACGCCATCCAGCAAGGCCTGCTGACGGTGGCCAAGGCCGGCAAGGTCAACGCCTTCTCGGGCCGCATCCTTGAGATCGAGGGCCTGCCAGACCTGAAGGTGGAGCAGGCGTTCGAACTGACCGACGCCTCGGCCGAGCGTTCGGCGGCGGGTTGCACCGTCAAGCTGAACAAGGAGCCGATCATCGAGTACATGACCTCGAACATCGTGCTCATGAAGAACATGATCGCCGACGGTTACGCCGACGCCCGCACCCTGCAGCGCCGCATCGACGCCATGGAGGCCTGGCTGGCCGCGCCGAACCTGCTGGAAGCCGACGCCGACGCCGAATACGCCCACGTCATCGAGATCGACCTGGCGGACGTGAAGGAGCCCATCCTGTGCGCCCCCAACGACCCCGACGACGCGCGCCTGCTGTCGGAAGTGCAAGAGACCCCGATCGACGAGGTCTTCATCGGTTCCTGCATGACCAACATCGGCCACTTCCGCGCGGCCTCGCTGCTGCTGAAGGGCAAGAAGGACATCCCGACCCGTCTGTGGGTGGCCCCGCCGACCAAGATGGACGCCTCCGAGCTGACCAAGGAGGGGCACTACTCGACCCTCGGCGGCGCCGGCGCCCGCATGGAGATGCCGGGCTGCTCGCTGTGCATGGGCAACCAGGCCCAGGTGAAGGAAGGCGCGACCGTGGTCTCGACCTCGACCCGCAACTTCCCCAACCGTCTGGGCAAGGGCTCGAACGTCTATCTGGCCTCGGCCGAACTGGCCGCCGTCGCCTCCAAGATGGGCCGCATCCCTACCGTGGCCGAGTACATGGCCGAGATGGGCGTCATCGACGCCGACCGCGACGAGGTCTACCGCTACATGAACTTCGACCAGATCCCCGAATACGCGGATCGCGTCGCGGCTGAATAAGGCGGACGACAGTCCGAAACGCGAAGGGCCGGCGGAGCGATCCGCCGGCCCTTTTTTGCGGATGCAGGCCGTGACAGGCTTGCGTCATAAGCGATTACTCCGACCGCGCCTGACGAAGGCCGACATCCACAAGCCGTGATCGGACTCTCGTCGTCAGGCCCCCTTGCGGCGCCGTTTCGGCAATCCGCTTGGGTTGCCCCAGAAGGTGACGACGGCCAGAGATCCCAACAGCGTCAACGCCAGGCCAGCCACAGTCACGATCAGCCGATAGGCCAGTCCTCCGACCTTGGCCGCATGGATCGGATACTGGGCGTTTGCGACCCGCAAGCCGAGCGGCAGGGTCAAGGCGTCGCGGGCGCCGACGATGCGGCCGTCCGCCGGATCGAACCAGACCTGGGTCCGGCCATTGGGCAGCCACTCCGCCTCCCGCCGCATCCGCAGACTGATCAATCCTCCTGGCTTGGTCGGCAGGGAGATGATGCGCAGCTCGGCGTCTGGGAAGCGGCCTTGCGCTTCGGTCATCATGGCCGGCCAGTCCAGATCAGGCGACAGGGCGCCGCCCTCATGCTCCGGCGGAGCCATGACCGCCTTCAGGTCCTTGCCCGGCGACAGGGCCACGGCCAGGCCTTCGTAGAGCGGCAGGGCCAGGATGGCCCCCGTCGTCAGGATCACGGCCAGCACCGGCGCAGTCCAGACGCCCAGGTCGCGATGATGCTTGACGATCCCTGCCCGCTTCCAGGTCCTGGGCAGGACGGCGAAGACGAAGGTCCGGCGTGTAGGCCACCACAGGATCACCCCGGTGATGACAAAGCCCAGACCGGCCAGGCCCGCGATCCCGGCGATGGTCTTTCCGACATCGCCGATCAGCAGATAGTGGTGCAGGTCGAACAGCCACAGTTCGGGCCGCGCCCACAGACTGTCCCAGCGCGCCACGATCTGACCCGCCTGGGTCGCATAGGCGCCGCGCGTCTTGTCCTCATAGTTCAGGCGGTGAACGCCCAGCCGGTCGTCGGCCAGGATGACCGAACGCGGCCGATCCGACGCCGAAAAGGCCTGGTCCAGCGCCGCGCCGATCAATTGGGGGTCAGAAACCCGCGGCTCAGCGGCGTGAGGCACGACGGCGCGCAGCCAGTCGTCCTTGAACACCAGAAGGGTTCCGGTCAGCCCCAGGACGAACAGCAGCAGGCCGATCAGGCCTCCGGTCCAGCGATGCGCCAGTCGGACCAGACGCATCAGAAGCGACGGTCCCACCCGAGGGTGAAGGAGCGGCCCCGGCCGGCGAAGTAGCGCAGGTTGTCGGTCGGATTGCTGGTGTCCGAACTGTAGGTCACATAGTCCTCGTTGAAGAGGTTCTGCACCGCCAGCGACACCCCGCCGAAGGCGAAGTCGTAGCGCAGATAGGCGTCGGCCACGGTGTAGCCTTCGAAGTTGTTGCGGGGATCGCCGCCCTCGAAGTCCCGCGCCAGATAGGCCTGGACCTGCAGGCGCGCCGACAGAGGACCATTGGCGTAAACCGCCGCCGCATTGATCCGGTCCGGCGAGATATTGGCCCCGTCCAGATCCTGGTCCACCCGCCCGTCGTCATTGGTGTCGGTCTGGCCGCGCAGGCGCGCATAGCCGGTCGAGACCGTCAGTCCCTCGATCGGGGTGCGGGCGCGTAGGTTTAGTTCCAGCCCCTCGATCTCGACCGCCTGACGCTGGACGTCATAGACGCCGTCGGCGTTGCGAACCAGGAACTGACCCAGGTCCGACGAAGACCAGAAATAGGTGGCGCCGGCCTCGAACGGTCCGCGCTTCACCTCCAGGCCGATCTCCTGATTGTCCGAGACCACCGGGCTGATGTCGAGGAAGCTGTCGACCTGGACGCCGTCCACATTGATCGAGCGCAGGATGCGGCCCACGTCCGGCACGGTGTAGCCTTCGGCGTAGCTGGCGTAGGCGCGCACGCCCTCCAGCGGCTCATAGACCACCCCGCCGTTGACCAACGTCGCCTCGAACTTGGGCGTGCCGCCTTTCACACGATGCGAGCCGTAGGAGGCCAGGGTGGTGAAGTCATTGACCGACAGTTCGACGTTTTCCTGACGCACGCCGCCCGCCAGACGCACCTTGCCGTCGAACAGGCGCATGTTGGCCTGAACGAAGGGGGCGACGCTCTGGAACTCGGTCGGCGGCACCCAGGCGCGGTTGGTGGCGATCAGAAGCTGTTCGGTGCGGTCCTTCAGGGCGTCCAGACCCAGGGTCGCGGTCAGGCCTGGAACGCCCGGCACGGCCCGCTCATAGCTGGCGCGCGCGCCCAGCTTGCGCGAGCGGTTCGACGACTGGTCGAACAGGGTGCCGATCGGGGCGATGCTGGCGTCCTGCATCGTGGAGGAACGGTCGCCGCCGAAGGTGTCGCGCGTGCGATTGAAGAAGACCTGGGCGCTGAAGTCGCCGCCCCACAGGTCGCTGTCGGTCAGAGAGGCCGAGACCGTCTCCACCCGGTTGCCGGCGGGCTCGCCCTCGATCTGGCCGCGCTCGCTGCTGGCCGGACGGCCGATGGTGCGATCGCCGGGGATACGGACATAGTCGCCGTCGCCCTTCAGTTCGAAACGGTTGGCCAACAGGTCCAGGCGCACCGTGTCGGTCAGGTCCCAGCCGAAACGGCCGAAGAAGGACAGGGCCTTGGAATCCTGCACCTCGCCCTGGGTGTTGTCGACGCCGACGCGGCGACCGTTGGCGTCATAGAAGGCCCCGCGCTGGTCATAGGCCACGCCGAAGACGCCGTCGAAATCACCGTGGCGATAGGCGGCCAGACCGCCCAGCTTGGCCCCGATCCCGTCGCCTTCCGGCCCGCCCGAACTGGATACCTGGGCCAGCATCCGGCCCGTCAGTCCGTCCTCGGTCGGCGCCCCGACCGTCACCTGATTGACCACGCCGCCGGTGGCGCCGATGCCCTGCAGGGCGTTGGAGCCGTAGATCAGCTCGACCCGGTCCACGAAGAAGGGGTCGATCGTATAGCCGTCGCGCGAGCCGTCGCGGATCGGGGTCGACTGCGGGATGCCGTTGATGGCGTAGAGCGGCGAGCGGCCGCGCAGGCTCTCGCCCGAACCCGTCAGCTTCTGCCGCGTCGGCGAGAAGGACGGCGACAGGGTCGCGACCGCGTCGATCACCGAGCCGCTGATGGCCACCTGTTCCGACAGGGTCTTGCGATCAATCACGTCCACCGTCATCGGCAGGGCGCTGGCCGGCAGGATCGTGCGCGCCGCCGTCCCCACCCCCTCCCCGACCGTGCTGCCCTCGGGCTCCTGTCGCGTCGTCTGGGCGGCGGCGGTCGAGGCGAAGGCGGTCCCGGCCAACAGAGCCGAGACGACTACAAGGCTGGACGATCGGCGAAGCGGCAAGGCGGGCGAGAGGAAGGGCATGGGGAGGGCTCCTGAGGAAGGCCTCGCGCTTAAATGCAATTGCGAGCGACTTGCAACATGCGATCCGACTAAATTGCCTTGGTCAGCTTGTCCCTCGCCCACGAAAAAGGCCGGTGGAGCGCTCCACCGGCCTTTCCTGTCTTTGCCTGAAGCCGCGCCTTACTCGGCGGCGGCAGGCGCCTCGGCTTGCGGGCCGCGGGCCAGGTTGCGCAGGACGTAGGGCATGACGCCGCCGGCCAGCAGGTAGTCCAGCTCGGTCTGGTTATCGATGCGGCAGCGGACCGGGAAGCGGGCCATCTTGCCGTCCGAGGGGCGGAACATCTCGACCCACAGGTCCTGACGCGGCTTCAGCTTGCCGATGTTGGCGTCGGTCAGGCCGCGGATGGTGACGATCTCCTCGCCGGTCAGGCCCAGCTTCTGCCAGCCGTCCTGCTTGAACTGCAGCGGCACCACGCCCATGCCGACCAGGTTCGAGCGGTGGATACGCTCGTAGCTTTCGGCGATGACGGCGCGGACGCCCAGCAAGCGGGTGCCCTTGGCCGCCCAGTCGCGCGACGAGCCGGTGCCGTATTCCTTGCCGGCGAAGACGACCAGGGGACGGCCTTCCGACTGGTAGCGCATGGCTGCGTCGTAGATCGACATGGTGTCGCCCGACGGGAAGTGCTTCGTGACGCCGCCCTCGATGTCCGGGGTGATCTTGTTGCGGATGCGGATGTTGGCGAAGGTGCCGCGCATCATGACTTCGTGG
>JALAGW010000134.1 GCA_022712235.1 Brevundimonas sp.
ATCCCCAACCCTTCCCCCATCAAGGGGGAAGGGGGCTTGCGCTTCACCGTCAATCGTCAAGCTGTCGCCTTCTCATGTTCGACCTGCGCCAGGGCGCAGGCTTTGCACAGGTCGCGGATGCGGCCGATGTAGCTCTGGCGTTCGGCGACGGCGATGGCGCCGCGGGCGTCCATCAGGTTGAACAGGTGCGAGGCCTTCAGCACCTGGTCATAGGCGGGCAGGACCAGGGGCTGGCCTTGCGGTCCCTTCAGCGTCAGGAAGTGGGCGGCCTCGCGCTCCATGTCCTCGAAGCGGCGCTTCAGCGCGGCGACGTCATAGCCGTGGAAGTTGGCTTCGGACTGCTGGCGCTCGTTCTCGAGGAAGACCTCGCCGTAGGTCAGGCCTTCCTTGTTGAACTTCAGGTCATAGACGTTGTCGACGCCCTGGACATACATGGCCAGACGCTCCAGCCCGTAGGTCAGCTCGCCCGAGACCACGTCGACCTCGATGCCGCCGACGCCCTGGAAATAGGTGAACTGCGTCACCTCCATGCCGTCGCACCAGACCTCCCAGCCCAGCCCCCAGGCGCCGACGGTGGGGTTTTCCCAGTCGTCCTCGACGAAGCGGATGTCGTGCAGCTTGGGGTCGATGCCGATGGCGGCCAGGGAGCCGAGATAGAGCGCCTGCAGGTTGTCCGGGTTCGGCTTCAGGATGACCTGATACTGGTAATAGTGCTGCAGCCGGTTGGGATTCTCGCCATAGCGGCCGTCGCCGGGACGGCGCGAGGGCTGAACATAGGCGGCCTTCCACGGCTTGGGACCCAGAGCGCGCAGCACCGTTGCCGGGTGCAAGGTCCCGGCGCCGACCTCGATGTCATACGGCTGCAGAATGGCGCAGCCCTGCTCGCTCCAATAGTGATGCAGGGTCAGGATCAGGTCCTGAAAGGATAGGGGCTCGGTCGTCACGGCGGCTCGTTTTCGCAGCGCAAAATTTGAGCGCGGACCCTAGAGGGCGGCGGGGCCGAGTTCAACCGGACGGCCCGCCATTCCGTCATCCCGGCCCAGCGGCGTAGCCGCGCCGAGCCGGGACCGCTCCAGACGCCGGCGCTTCCTGCGATCCCGGACAAGCGCTTCGCGCTTTCCGGGATGACGGTCAGTGAAGGATGCAGGGCCTCGCCCACCAGCCGGGCCGTTGCAGCGCCAGCGCCGCGCCCTCGGCCGCCGCCGCATCCTCGAACAGACCGAAGACCGTCGCGCCAGAACCCGACATCCGCGTCAAACGACAGCCCAGCGCGGCCCGCATGGCCGACAGGGCCTCGGCAATGCCCGGCGTAACGCGCAGGGCGGGCGCCTCCAGATCATTGCGCTGATGCGCCAGCCAGTTGATCACGGCGACGGGCGACCAGTCGTCGGGCGCTGCGGGACAGTCGGCGCCGCCCGCGGGCGCGTCATCGTAGGCGCGATAAACCGCCCCCGTCGGTGACGGCAGGCCGGGGTTCAACAAGACGGCGTGCAGCGGCGGCAGGCGCGGCTCGTCGCGCAGGTCGTCGCCCCGGCCGGTCGCCCAGGCCGGACGGGCGCGCAGGCACATGGGGCCGTCCGCCCCGACCACGCCCGCAACGCCTTCCAGCGCCGCCTCGTCCAGATCGAGGTCCAGCAGCTGGGCCGCCAATCGGATGGCTGTCCCGGCGTCCGCCGAACCACCGCCCAGACCAGCCGCGATGGGCAGTTGCTTGTCCAGCGTCACCGCCACCGATGGCGCGCCGATCCCGACGGCCTCACCCAGAGCTCGCAGCCCCCGCAGGATCAGATTGTCGCCCTCGCCCGCCAAGGCCCCGCCGAACGGGCCGGTCACGCTCAGGGACAGGGCGTCGGCGCGCGCGACCGTCACGGCGTCGCCCACGTCAGCGAAGGCGACCAGACTGGCCAGGGGATGATAGCCGTCGTCCGCCAGCGGCCCGACGTGCAGGAAGAGATTGATCTTGGCCGGAGCCAGGCCGGTCAGCGTCACCGGATCAGTCCGCGACGCCCGCGCCGCTGTCGTCGGTCGGTTCCTGACCCAGCTTGTCGCGCAGCTTGGCCTCGACCTCGGCCTTGCGTTCGGCGTCGACCTCCAGGGTCAGGACGCGGTTCCACTGGAAGCCCGCCTCGCGCTGGCGGCCCACGGCCCAGTAGGCGTCGCCCAGATGGTCGTTGATCTCGGCGTTGGCGGGCTCCTTGGCCACGGCCTCCTCCAGCGTCGTCACCGCCACGTCGAACTGGCCCCGGCGATACTGGGCCCACCCCAGCGAGTCCTGGATATTGCCGTCCGACGGATCGGCGGCATGGGCGCGCGCGATCATCTCGGCCCCCTGCTCCACGCGAGTTCCGCTGTCGACCCACAGGTAGCCGAGGTAGTTCAACACGGTCGGATTGTTCGGCTGTTTCTGCAGGGCGGCCCACAGCTCGGCCTCGGCCTCAGGCTTGCGGTTCAGCGCCTCATAGGCCGCGCCGCGCAGGAAGTTCACCTCATAGCCCTGTCCCTCCACGTTCAGCAGGGAACCGTTCAGCACCGTCAGGGCCTCGTCATAGCGTTTCATCTGCACCAACTGGCCGGCCAGCAGATAGGCGATGGACGCCTCGTGCGGGCGCGTCTCGGCGGCGCGACGCAACTCGGCCAGTGCTTCGTCGGCCAGCCCGTCCTTCTCAAGACTCAGCGCGCGCTGAACACGAGCGGCGGCGTACAATTCCGGGTCCTGCGCGCCCACCTGGGCCAGGGCCGCGCGCGCCGCCGGCTCGAGCTCGGCCTGCTGCAGGGTCTGGCCGATCAGGAAGCGATTCTCATTGGTGGGTTCGAGGTTCAACGCCAGGCGGAGATAGACGACGCCGAACTCCAGCGCGCGCTGGGCGATGATCTGATCGGCGGCGATCTTTAACGCCAGGGCCGCGCCCTGGCGCCAGGTCGGCACCGCCGGCGGCCGCCCCTTGGCCAGCACCCGCGCGCGGGCGGACTGCGTCATCCGATCGGTTGCGCCCGCCGTGACGGCGGCGTCGTACTGCGCCAGAGCCTCGTCACGCTTGCCGCGCCGCTCCAGGAACTCGCCATAGGGCAACCGGAACAGACGCGAGGCCAGGGCGTGGCTGGTCAGGTCGCGCCATTCGGCGTCGGCCTCGTCATAGCGGCGGCGCAGCTCCAGCAGCCGGGCGCGATTGGCGCGCGCCACCAGGGTGCTGATCGGATCGAGATCGGTCGGCGGCGAGGCCAGGGCGCGGTCCCAGTCTCCGGCGGCGGCGGCGATCCATGGCTGGACATAGAGGCCGGCGCGGGCGTGCGGCTCGCCGACAGGCGCCGCCGTCAGCATGGCGTTCGCTTTGCGCGCGTCGCCGCCGACAAAGGTCTGCACCGCCGCAACCAGACGCCCGGCCTGAACGATGACCGGCGAGACGCCCTCCCCTTCCGGCGCGATCCGGGCGGCGACGTCGAGGTCCCCCGCCAGCAGGGAGGCGGTGAAGGCCTGTTCGCGCACGCGCGGCTGTTCGGGGGTCAGGGCCTCGACCCGCGCCAGATAGTCGGCGCCAGTCTCGCTCTCGCCGCTGGTCAGGGCGTTGCGGCCCGCGAGATAATAGCCGTAGGCGCTGCGCCCCTCGGCGTCGGTCGGAATCGGCGCCCAGATCGCCGGGATAGGCGGGGTCTCCGGGGTCGCCGGTTCGTCGGCGATGATGATTTCAGGGGCCTGGCTTTCGGCGTCAGCCGGGACAGCCGTGTCCGGCTTCGGGGACGCCTCGACCTCGACAGCCGGCTCAGCCTGCTGCGGCGCGGCCTCGACGGGCGGCGGCGCTTCCTGCGCCAGAGACGGCGCGGCCGCCCCCAGGGCGATCAGGGAGGCGGCGGCGAACAGGGCGGAGCGGCGGAAGGCGAAGCGCATGGGCGGACCCTTCACGCTTTCCCTTCCGCCCGCAAGGGGCTGAAACCCCTCAGGCTTACATGTTGGGGTAGTTGGGGCCGCCGCCGCCTTCCGGCGTGGTCCAGACGATGTTCTGCGACGGGTCCTTGATGTCACAGGTTTTGCAGTGGACGCAGTTCTGGGCGTTGATCTGGAAGCGCGGGTTCTGGCCCTGCTCGTCGGTCAGCACCTCATAGACGCCCGCCGGGCAATAGAGCCGCGCCGGTTCGCCATACTTGGGCAGGTTGACCTCGATCGGCACCGAGGGGTTCAGCAGCTTCAGGTGGGCCGGCTGGTCCTCGGCGTGGTTGGTGTTGGAGATGAAGACGCTCGACAGCTTGTCGAACGACAGCTTCCCGTCCGGTTTGGGATAGGTGATCGGCTTGAAGTCCTTGGCCAGACCGGTCGAGGCCGCGTCCGTCTTGGTGTGGCGCATGGTGCCGAAGAAGGAGAAGCCGCCGGTCAGGTGGTTGACCCACATGTCGAACATGGAAACCGCTCCGCCCATCATGGTGCCCAGCTTGGACAGCATGGGCTTGGCGTTGCGAACGATCTTCAGCTCCTTATAGACCCACGACGCCTTGTAGGCCTCTTCGTAGACGTCCAGCACGTCGCCCTCGCGGCCCGCGATCACGGCCTCATAGGCGGCGTCGGCGGCCAGCATACCGGTCTTCATGGCGTTGTGGCTGCCCTTGATGCGGGGCACGTTCACGAAGCCCGCCGAGCAGCCGATCAGGGCGCCGCCGGGGAAGGCCAGCCTGGGCACCGACTGGAAGCCGCCCTCGGTGATGGCCCGCGCGCCATAGGAGATGCGCGTCCCGCCCTCAAGGTGCTCGGCGATGGCCGGGTGGTGCTTGAACTGCTGGAACTCGTCGAACGGCGACAGATAGGGGTTCTGGTAGTTCAGGTGCACCACGAAGCCGACCGACACATAGCGATCGCCGAAGTGGTAGAGGAAGGACCCGCCGCCCGTCTTGTCGTCCAGGGGCCAGCCGGTCGTGTGCTGGACCAGGCCCGGCTGGTGCTTCTCGGCCGGGATCTGCCACAGCTCCTTCAGGCCGATGCCGAACTTCTGCGGGTCCGAGTTCGCGGTCAGGTCATGGCGGGCCATGATGGTCTTGGCCAGCGAACCGCGCACGCCCTCCGCGATGAAGACATACTTGCCGTGCAGTTCCAGGCCGGGCTGGAACTCGCCGGTCGGCTTGCCCTCGCGGTCGATGCCGAAGACGCCGGCGACGACGCCCTTCACCCGGCCCGAAGGCTCATCCCAGACGACGTGGCTGGCAGCCATGCCGGGATAGACCTCGACGCCCAGGGCTTCCGCCTGCTCGCCCAGCCAGCGCGCGACATTGCCCAGGGAGGCGATGTAGCAGCCGTGGTTGTGCATGAAGGGCGGCATGGCGAACATCGGCAGCGAGGCCTGCCCCTGCGGCCCCAGCACCAGGAACTTGTCCGTCTTGACCGGGGTCTCCAGCGGCGCGCCGCGTTCCTTCCAGTCGGGGAAGAGCTCGTTCAGGGCCTTGGGATCGATCACGGCGCCCGACAGGATATGGCCGCCGATCTCGGCGGACTTCTCGAGCACAGCGACGGAAATCTCCTTGCCGTCCTTCTCGGCGCGCTGCTTCAGGCGGATGGCGGCGGACAGGCCGGCGGGGCCGCCGCCGACGATGACGACGTCATATTCCATGACCTCGCGCTCGACGCCTTCCAGCGCTTCCGCCGGCGGGAGCTTGTCGATGACGGCTTCCTGCCAGGCGTTGATCGCGCCGCCTTCGATCGCTTGCTCAGCCATCTTCCCCTGAATCCTCGTTATCGTCGTGGTTATCCGTCTTATCGTGAGGTGACGCAGCGGCGGTCAAGGCTTATCCCTGTCACGGAATGACGCCTCAGCCCCTCGACGCCGCCGCAACCGAAGCCCTGCTCGCCTTCTGGCGCGATGCGGGTGTGGACGCCTGCTATCTGGACGAGCCGGTCGATCGCACGGTCTTCGTCGCCCCGCCCGCGCCGCAGGCAGTGCAAAAGACCTCGGCCACGGTCACCGCCCTGCATGGAGGCATGTCCAGCGCGGACGCCGTCAGCGAGGCGCGCCGCCTCGCCGCCGCCGCGACCTCGATGGATGAGCTGGCCCAGGCGGTCGCCGCCTTCGAGGGCTGCTCCCTGCGGGCCATGGGGGCCAGACAGGCGGTATTCGCACGCGGCGATCCCAAGGGCTCCATCCTGCTGATCGGCGAGGCGCCGGGCGAGACCGAAGACCTGCGGGGCGAGCCCTTCGTCGGACAGGCCGGACAACTGCTGGACCGGATGCTGACGGCGGCGGGCCTGGCGGGCCAGGTCTTCATGACCAACACCGTCTTCTGGAAGCCGCCCGGAAACCGCTCGCCCTCGCCGCAGGAACAGGCCGCCTGCGCCCCCTTCGTGGAGCGCGCCTTCGCCCTGATGCAGCCCAAGGCCGTGCTTCTGGTCGGAGCAGCGGCGGCGAAATCAGTGATGAACACCGAAGACGGCCTGATGAAAATTCGCGGCCAGTGGCGTGAATGGCGACTGCAAGACGGCTCGGCCAGCGCCCCTGTCATGGCCACCCTGCACCCCGCCTTCCTGCTGCGTCAGCCCCAGGCCAAGCGGGTGGCCTGGGCCGACATGCTGTCGCTGGCGGCGCGCGTGGATACGGCCCAGGTTGAGCCGAACGCCTGATTCAGGCATGCTTGGCGACTGACGACCAGTCCACAGAGCGCTGACAATCCCGAGTCGAGACGGGAGCGGCGCCGACGAAGGGGGCCGCCGCGTATGTACCTTTTCCGCCGCGCGACCCTCGCGCCTCTGCTCGCCGCTGTGCTTTGCGCCACGATTGCGCCCGCGGCCCTGGCCCGTGACGGGGGGGCCGCTGACAGCGGAGCCGATGACGACGGCGGAACGATCTACATGGCGAACGACTCTGATCGAACGCCGACCGCGCTCAGCAGTTCCGACCGGCTCAGCTACACCACCGCCTTCGACGCCCTGCGGCGTGGCGACCTGGAGCTGGCGCGCAGCTCGGCCCGACAGGCCCAGGATCGCATCCTGCTGGGTCAGGTCGAGTTCGAGCGCCTGTTCCACCCCAGCCATGTCGCCACCTATGACGAACTGGCGGCCTGGCTGGAGACCTATTCCGACCTGCCGATGGCCCAGCGGGTCTATACCCTGGCCATGCGCCGCATCCCCGACGGCGCGCCCGAACCGAAACGCCCCGGCAACCTGCTGGAACGCACCTGGGCCAGCGTAACCGGCGCCGGCAGCGGCGGCGTCACCGATCCGGCCAAGGCCGCCCGCGTGGCCCTTAACAACGACGATCTTCCGGGCGCCTGGCGCACCGGCGCCGAGATGGGCGACTGGTGGAGCGCCGGCCTGGCCGCCTGGCGGATGAACGAGTTCTCCGACGCCTTCCGCGCCTTCGAGCGCGTGGCCCAGGACCCGACCGAAGACCCCTGGGTTCGCGCCGGCGCCGCCTTCTGGACCGCCCGCGCCGCCGCCCGGTCGGGCCGCCAGGATCGCGTGACCGAGTATCTGCGCCTGTGCGCGCGCTGGCCCGCCACCTTCTACGGCCAGATCGCCCTGCGTCAGTTGGGCGAGGAACCGGTCATCGAGAACATGGGCCCGCGCCCCTATGGCGCCTCGGCCCAGCGCGCCAGCTTCACGCCCGAGCCGACCGGCGTCGATGCGCGCGAACTGAACGCCTTCATCCGCGCCGACGAAACCGCCCGACGCACGGTCGCCCTCTATGAGGTCGGTCGCCGCAACGAGGCCGAGGAAGCCGCCCGCACCGGGATGCGCAGCGCCGACGGCGACGCCGCCCGCCGCCTGTGGGCCGGCCTTTATCGCACTGTCGCCCCGAACCGCGCGGCCCAGTCCGAAGCCAGCCGCATCGACGCCACCCGCTATCCCATGCCCGACCTTCAACCCGAGGGCGGCTTCACCATCGAGAAGGCGCTGGTTTACGCCATCGTGCGCAAGGAAACCGACTTCAACGCCAACGCCCGCTCCGGCGCCGGGGCCTATGGCATGATGCAGGTCATGCCGGCGACCGCCGCCTATATGACCGGGGACCAGGGCTATGTGCGCAGCCCGGAGCGGCTCTATGTCCCGGCCACCAATCTGAAGCTGGGTCAGGACTATGTGAACCGCCTGTTCCAGATCGAGTCCTTCCAGGGCGATCTGCTGAAGGCGGTGGCCTCCTACAACGCCGGGCCGGGTCCGATGCTGGCGGCGATCCGCAAGCTGGGGCCGGACGTCGACCCCCTGCTGCTGATCGAGACCATCGACGTGCCCCAGGCCCGCGAATATGTGGAAAAAGTCGTGGCGGCCTACTGGATCTATCAGCGCATGCTGGGCGCGCCGCTCAATACGCTGGACGCCGTGGCCTCGGGCGCCAAGGCCGTACCGATCCGCCTCGATTACGTCGCGCCGCCGCTCGCGCCCGCGCCGATACAGGTCGCCGAGGCGGCGACCAGCGGCGGCTCGCGCTAGAAGGCCGTCAAACCAGGCTGGACAGCAGCATGGCCCAGACGAAGGCGAAGGCCAGACCGGCCAGGAAATAACCCCTGGCGACCTTGCTCCAGTTGGTGTTCCGACTGATCGTCCGCATCGCCCGTCCCCCACGGCCCGACGCCGCAAGGACAGATTGTAACATCACTCGTTAATCGCCGGTTTTCGACCAGACTTAAGCGACATTAGCCAAGGCGTCCTCGCCCCAGGCGATGAAATCGGGTTGGGCCAAAAGGGCGTCGACATAGGCCCGAGCCACGCCGTCCGTGTCGCCGTGGGTCGCCAGGTCGATCTGGAAGTGCCGGAAACGCGCCGCCACCGGCGTGAAGAAGGCGTCGGCGATCGACCACTCGCCATAAAGATATGGACCCCTCGCGCCGAAGCGGGCCCGCGCCTCACGGAAAATCTGCACCAGGCGGCGAATGTCAGCGGCCGTATCCTCGCCCTTCGGCGGCGGACTGCGATCGGGTCCGACCATGGCGTGATCCGGGGCCATGCCGCATTCGGTGCGCAGAGCCATGAAGCCGGAATGCATCTCGCAGACCACTGACCGAGCCTGCCAGCGGGCATGAGCGTCGGCGGGCCACAGCCGGGCCTCGGGATAGCGTTCGGCGCACCAGACGGAGATGGCCAGGCTGTCCCAGATGGTTTCTCCGTCCACCTTCAGCACCGGCACGCGTCCGGCGGGCGAATGGCGCGCGATCTGTTCGGCGGTGTCGGGCCTGTTCAGGCGGATGACGGTCTCCGTGAAATCCGCGCCGCACCGCTTCAGCACCAGCCAGGGCCGCAGCGACCATGTGGAATAGAGCTTGTCGCCGATCACCAGTTCCATGGTCGCTGCTCCATTGAGGCCATGCACCATCAATGGCTGGATGAGAGCTTCAGCACAACCAGGCCTGACACGATCAGCACCACGCCGCCGATCCTCATCGGCGTCAGGGCCTCGCCCAGCACCATGACGCCGACGACGAAGGCGCCGACCGCGCCGATGCCGGTCCAGATGGCGTAGGCCGTGCCCAGCGGCAGGGTCTTCATCGCCATCGACAACAGGCCGAAGCTGACGATCATGAAGGCGACCATCCCGACCGTCGGCCAAGGCTTGCTGAAGCCGTCGGACGCCTTCAGCAGAAAGGCCCAGACGACCTCAAAGACGCCCGCGAGAAGAAGGAAAATCCAGGCCATGACTTGCTCCCTTGCATGGCGAGCCGGGTCGTCCCGGCGATCATGCCCACAATAAGGGAGAGGTCGTCCTCTGAGACCGCCTATTTGGGACAAGGGGGCGAGAAGTCAATGGCGAACCTTGACTCGCGGGCCGTCGCGAACGACACGACCGGTCCATGATCACGCGCTATTCCCGCCCCGACGCCGTCGCCATCTGGTCGCAAGAGACCAAGTACAAGATCTGGTTCGAGATCGAGGCCCACGCCGCCACCAAGATGGCGGAACTGGGCGTGATCCCCAAGGAATCGGCCGAGGCCATCTGGGCCAAGGGCAAGGACGCGACCTTCGACGCCGACCGCATCGACGAGATCGAACGCACCACCAAGCACGACGTCATCGCCTTCCTGACCCACGTGGCCGAGATCGTCGGCGACGAAGCCCGCTTCCTGCACCAGGGCATGACCTCCTCGGACGTGCTGGACACCTGTTTCGCGGTGCAGCTGGCTCGCTCGACCGACCTGCTGCTGGGCGGCGTAGACCGCGTTCTGGCCGCGCTGGAAGTCCGCGCCAAGGAGCACAAATACACCCCGACCGTGGGCCGCTCGCACGGCATCCACGCCGAACCGGTGACCTTCGGTCTGAAACTGGCCGGCTATCACGCCGAGTTCCAGCGCGCCAAGCGCCGCCTGATCACGGCGCGTGAAGAGATCGCCACCTGCGCCATCTCGGGCGCCGTCGGCACCTTCGCCAACGTCGATCCGGCCGTTGAACAATACGTCGCCGACCAGATGGGTCTGGCCGTCGAGCCGGTCTCGACCCAGGTCATCCCGCGCGACCGCCACGCCGCCTATTTCGCCGCCCTCGGCGTCGTCGCCTCCTCGGTCGAGCGTCTGGCCGTCGAGATCCGCCACCTGCAGCGCACCGAAGTCCTCGAAGCCGAGGAATTCTTCGACAAGGGCCAGAAGGGCTCGTCGGCCATGCCGCACAAGCGCAACCCGATCCTGACCGAAAACCTGACCGGTCTGGCCCGTCTGGTCCGCTCGGCCGTGACCCCGGCGATGGAGAACGTCGCCC